>NZ_JAGGLG010000005.1 GCF_017874315.1 Symbiobacterium terraclitae
CTCGCAAGATGGTCGATTGACTACCTGAAAAACCCAATTCGAACGAAAAGGAACGGGGCCGTCCCAGCAGAGCAACCTGCTTTTGGGACGGCCCCGGGTCATTTCCGCCACGCCGCTGACGGGCAGAACCGGACCCGGGCCTGGTCCGGCCCAACATCCGGCAGTGGGTCCGACAGACTCGCCCCGTGTCCCTGCCGGCTCCGACTGTCCGCTAACGGCAGTGGGTCCGGCGCAACCGCCCCCGGTCCTGGTCAGGCGAGACGAGCGGCGATGGGCCCGACGGACCTGCCCTCAGTTCTCCTGAGGCCCGGCCATGGGCAGCGTGATCGTAAACGTGCTGCCCTCGCCCACCCGGCTCTCGCAGGTGACGCGCCCGCCGTGCAGCGCGGCGATGCGCGCCACGATGGCCAGCCCCAGCCCGGCGCCGCCGCTCCTCCGGGAGCGGGAGGTGTCGGTCCGGTGCATCGGGGTGAAGAGGTGCGGCAGCTGCTCGGGCGGAATGCCCTCGCCGGTGTCGGCCACGGCGATCTCCAGCGCATCGGCGGTACTGCGCCAGGACAGCCGGATCTCGCCCCCGGACGGGGTGTGGCGCAGGGCGTTGGCGAGCAGGTTGCCAACGGCCCGGCCCATCAGGTCGGGGTCGAGCCGGGCCGACAGCGGCGGGCCCTCGGCCCGCAGCGCCACCCCCTTCTCGTCCGCCTGCGCGCCGAACGCGCCCAGGGCCGCCGTGAGGAACTCGGCCAGGTCCACCTCCTGCCGGGCCACCCGGGTCTCGGGCAGCTCCAGCCGGGCGAACTGGAAGAGGTCCTCCACCAGCCGCTCCACCTCGGCGGTCTTGCGGAGGATCACCTCGCCGTAGTGGGCGGCCTTCTCCGGCTCCCGGGCGATGCCGTCCCGCAGCCCCTCGGCAAAGGCGCGCACCGACGCCAGCGGCGTGCGCAGGTCGTGGCCGATGGCGGCGATCAGCTGCCGCCGCTCCTCCTGCAGCGCCGCCTGCCGCTCGAGGGCGGCCCGCAGCCGCTCCTGCATCGTCGCGAAGGAGAGCCCCAGGGCGTCCAGCTCCCGCACCTGCGACCGGGGCGGGCGGAAGTTCAGGTCGCCCCCCTCCGCCACGGCGGCGGTGGCCGCCTCCAGCTCCTTGAGCGGGCGCAGCATCGCCCGCCCGATCCACCAGAGCACCCCCAGCAGGAGCACCAGGAGCGTGCCGAAGCCGGCGCCCAGCCCCACCTTCGCGGCGGCGGAGAGCCCCGAGAGCGCGGCCGTCGGCCAGACCCAGAGCAGCAGCACGCCCAGCGGCCGGCCGTCCCGCTGCAGCATCCGGGTCCGCTGGCTGGGCTGGACGGTGAACCCGGAGAGCGCCAGCTCGCCGTCCGCCACCGTCGGGCTGGCGTAGCGGACCCGGTCGTCCAGGCCGCGCACCTCGACGGCGAAGTTCCAGCGCTCGTGCAGCCGGTCCAGCTCGCCCGCGAACCGGTCGCCGTCCAGCTCGTCCCACCGCTCCGTCACCAGCCGGGCGACGGCCTCCTCAACGGCAGCCACCTCCTCCGACGCCATCGTGATCGCCGACATGTTGGCCACCATGGTGCCGGCCAGGCCGCCTCCCAGCGCCAGGAGCGGCAGGAGCAGCATGGCCAGGGCGGCCGCCAGCGCCAGGGTCCGCAGGCTGTAGGTCCGCCTCATTGCGGCTCCCCCTCGAACCGGTATCCGATGCCCCGCACCGTCTGGATGAACCGCGGCCGGGCCGGGTCGGGCTCGATCTTCTCCCGGATCCGGTTGATGTGCACCGTCACCGTGCGGGGGTCGCCGAAGTCGCCCCACACCCGGTCGTAGAGCTGCTCCCGGCTGAAGACCTGCCCGGGGTGACGGGCCAGGAAGAGCAAGAGCTCCAGCTCCTTCGCCGTCATCGCCACCTCCCGGCCGTCCCGCCAGACCCGGTAGCCGCGGGCGTCGATGCGCAGGGGCCCGAAGGTCAGGACCCCCTGCTCGGCGGCGGGCTCCCTCCGGTAGCGGCGCAGCAGCGCCTTCACACGGGCCACCACCTCCGGGGGGCTGAAGGGCTTGGTGACGTAGTCGTCGCCGCCCAGGCCGAGGCCGCGGATCTTGTCGGCGTCCTCGCTGCGGGCGCTGAGGAAGAGGATCGGCACGTCGCTCACGGACCGGATCCGCCGGCAGACCTCGAAGCCGCTCATGCCGGGCAGCATCACGTCCAGCACCACGCAGTCGAACGCGCCGGCCTGCACCCGGGCCACCGCCTCCTCCCCGGTCTCCACGCCGACGACCCCGTACCCCTCGGCCTCGAGGTAGTCGGTAAGGATCTCGATGAGTTCAGGCTCGTCGTCGGCCACGAGGATCTGCGGCTGCTGCACGGCGCTCCCTCCTGTTTACGCACTGTTTATCTGCCGTTGACCTGCGTCCGCCGGGGATGTGACATCGGCCTGGCATAGTGGACGCGGAGGTGGTTGATCCATGGAGGTGATCGTCGCACAGGGGCTCCGCCGCCGCTTCGGGCGGGTGGAGGCCGTGCGGGGGGTCGACCTGGCCGTCCGCCGGGGCGAGTGCCTGGGCCTCCTGGGGCACAACGGCGCCGGCAAGAGCACCACGATCCGGCTCCTGCTGGGGCTGATCCGGCCGACGGCGGGGCAGGCGCTGCTCTTCGGCCGGCCGGCGGGCCACCCGGCGGTGCGCGCCCGGGTAGGATACTCGCCGGAGACGCCCCACTTCTACCCCTTCCTCACCGCCCGGGAGACGCTGGACTTCTTCCGGAAGCTGAGCGGGCTGAGGCCCGGCCAGGCGGACCTGGACGGCATCCTGGCGCTGGTGGGCCTCGCCGGCGCGGCCCGGCAGCGGGTGGGCGGCTTCAGCAAGGGGATGGTCCAGCGGCTGGCGGTGGCTGCGGCCCTGGTGGGCGACCCGGAGGTGCTGTTCCTGGACGAGCCCAGCTCCGGCCTGGACCCGTCCGGGCGGGTGGCCATGCGGGGCCTCATCCGGCGCCTGAAGGAGTCGGGCAGGACGATCTTCCTGAACACCCACATCGTGAGCGACGTCGCGCAGGTCGCCGACCGGGTGGCCATCATGAAGGCGGGCCGGGTGGTCGCGGTGGAGCCGCCGGCAGGCGACCTGGAGGCGCGGTTCCTTTCCCTGATGGAAGGGGGTGAGACCGATGGCGTTGGTGCTTAACGTCGTGCGCGAGGGGCTGCGGAACCGCTCGCTCTACCTCCTGGCCGGCGTCGGGCTCCTCCTGATGTTCCTGCTGTTGGTCAGCTCGGGCGGCACGGTGCGGGACGCCGCGGGCAACGACCTCCTGGCCGACGCCGCCGGCGCCATGCGGGTGGGCTTCGCCCTGGCGGGCTTCCTCGGCGCGCTGGTGGCGGTGGTGCTGAGCATGAACACCATCCCCCGGGAGTTCGAGCGGGGGACCGCCGAGCTGCTGCTGGTGCGCCCTCTGCCCCGCTGGCGGATCGGCGCAGGCTTCCTCGTAGGCAATATTCTCAGCGGGTGGCTCTTTCTCCTGGCGCTGGTGGTCCCGCTCTTCCCGGCCCTGACGGTGCGGGGCGGCGGTGACCAGCTGCCGGACCTCCTGCTGGCCCTGCCCGGGCTGCTGCTGAACGTCGCCCTGACCGCCGCCGTGACGACCGTGCTCTCGGTCTGGCTGCCCGGTCCGGCGGCGGGCTTCCTCGGGCTCCTGGCGTACGTCCTCGGCGCCTTCGGCCCGGAGCTGGCCGCGCTGCTGGCCCTCACCGACGCCTGGTGGGCGCCGCTGGCCCGGACGGCGCTCGCGCTGGTGCCGCCGACGGGGGCGGTGTCCGCCTCGGTGCTGCAGCGCTTCGCCCCCGGCGGCCTGGTGGATCCCCGGCCACTGCTGGGCGGGCTGCTCTACCTGTGGGCGTCGGCCGGCGTGACGGCGGCCTGGTTCGGCTGGCGGGAGGTGTCGCGCCGGGCGGCGCTGCTCTTCCTCGGCGCCGGGCTGGTGCTGACCGCCGCGCTCGCGGCGGCCCCGGACCCCCGGGGCTGGACGGCCGAGGACACGGCGTTGCTCGAGGCCGCGCTCCGCCGGAGCGAGCGGGCGGCGGACCTCTTCCCCGGCTGGGCGCCGCAGGAGACGCCGATCCTGCTCACGAAGGGGCCGGTCAACTACCTGGTCAACTTCCCCGCGCACGCCGCAACTCCGCCCGGCCGGCCGGTGGACGCCGGGACGCTCCGGGTGGTCCGCCTGGACCGGCCGGAGGTGCCGGTGGTGGCCAACGGGGTCGTGCAGGTGAACGGCCGTCCGGTGGCCCTGGTGGCCGGCCGGAGGCAGCTGGAGCGTGCGCTGGGCGGCCTGGAGGCGGGCGCCGCCCTGGCCGGCGCCCTGGAGCCCGGGGCGGGACCGGGAGGCGGTGAAGCCGAGTTGCTGAAGGGGCTGCTGCGCACCGGCGACGGGCAGGCGCTGACCGACGAGGCCTACATCGGGGCCGTGGTGCACGAGGCCTTCCACGTGTACCAGATTCCCGTGCTGGAGCGCTGGACGGCCGGGTGGGGCGAGGCCCATGCCCAGGAGCGGCTCTGGGGCGAGGTCTACCGCGATCCAGAGAACAACCGCCTGCAGAACCGGGAGGCGGCGTACCTGCTGGAAGCCGTCCGGGCCGCGGCTGGCGTCGGGACGGCGGGGTCAGACGAAGGTGTCGAGGCGGCGCGGTCGGGCGCAGGCTCGGGCTCGAGCGTCGGGGCGGTGGGCGCGGGCGCCGGCGCCGGGGCCGTAGGCACAGGCTCGGGCACCGGCGTTGGGGCGGTGGGTGCAAGCTCAGGTGCGGGCGTCGGAGCAGTGGGCGCAGACTCGAGCACCGGCGTCGGGGCGGTGGGTGCAGGCTCAGGCGCGGGCGTCGGAGCGATGAGCGCAGGGTCAAGCGCAGGCCTCGGGGCGGTACACACAGACGCCGGCGCCGGCGTGGCAGCGACTGACGCGTCCGCCGGCGTGGCAGCGACTGACGCGTCCGCCGACGTGGAGGCGGTGCGGGCGGCGGCGGCAGGCTTCCTCGCGGTGCGCGCCGAGCGGGCCGCCTACTGGCGGGCCCGGCTGGGACCGGCCGCGGCCGACCCGCTCTTGGAGGTGGAGCGGCTCTACGAGTGGCTCGAGGGTCTTGCCCGGTACGTACAAGCCCACGTGGAGGAGGCCGGGCTCGAAGCCCTGATGGAGGAGCTCGCATCGCCGGTGGAGAGCGGCCCTGTCCGCAACCGGGTCTACCGGCTCGGGGCGGCCCAGGCGCTGGTGCTGGACCGGCTCAGCCCCGGCTGGCGGCCGGCCGCGATGCAGGGGACGAGCCTCGAAGCGCTGCTGCGAGCTGCCGTGGGGGAGTAGAACACAAGGCCGGGGCACACCTCGCCCCGGCCTCGGGATGCAGACAAGGTCCTGGCGACCGGAGGGCTGGGGCGCCTTCTGCGCCGTGCCGTCTGGCGTTCCAGTGCCGGTCTCCGTCCCCGCGGCTCGCCGGCTTCCGGATCTGCTTGGTTCCTGCGGGCCGCAGGAATAGGGGGAAATCCTCCCCGCATTTTTCATGAAATACAGGGAGCCGGTCCCCATATTCTGGTTATGTAAACTTGGTCGGAGCGAACTCTGGGTCGATCCCCGTCGCATTCAGTCGAACTCGCTTCCCCAAGCGCCCGACCACCTGGCTCGCGGTTCCAACAACCCCCGCACACGGCGCGATATGGTGCCGGTTTCCCTTCATTTCGTGAAAACTGCAGGGAAGTTCTCCCCATATTTCCGGGAGCCCATTTTCGGACCGTAGGTTGAGCGGAGTGCGCACGCCGGCGCGGGCAAATGGACGCAAGGGGCGCTCGAGCGGCCGGCCGCAACGGCAGACTTGGGCCGGGGCACACCTCTGCCCCGGCCCTTGCCGTCCTCAACGGCACGTCTACGGAACGGAGTACCGCATCGACAGTCCAAGATATCGGTAGGACACGACGATCTCTCCGCGGGGGGAGGGCAGTCCCTCCCAGTCCACGAGGAGCGCGTACAAGCACCCCTGGGACTCGTGCGGCAACAGCTTCCACCCCCGCGCAGGGCCTGTGTCAAGTCTGGGCCCGTGAACCGCTCTCCTGATGGCTAAGCTGCTGACCCGCAGCACGTTCGCGCAGGTCCACACGACCATGGACCGGGGATACGGGACTTCCTCGCCGTTGACCATCACGGCGGTCAGCGTCAGCGGCCGCCGCCCCCCGTTGACGAGGTCGATCGCATATGCAAGCATCGACGCCTGCCCATCGTGGCGCGCGACCATGCAAGGACTGTACAGAGGGGGGTGCGCGTAGATCCCTCCGACCCACGCGGCCACCGCTGCCAGGACGACAGCTGCCAGGAGACGAAGCCTCGCTCCCCGCACGGTGCGTACCTCCATTCGGGCCGTGGGTGCCGGTGGGCACGGGCGACGGGCACGCCCGCGGGCTACCGCCGCATCCCTCTACACGGCCTGTTCAGAGAAGGGACGTTCCGTGAGGCCACGATGTTCTGTGCGGCGCCAGAACCCCGACCGTACGTGCCCGCTCAGTTCCTGCTACAATTACAGGGTGGATGATGCAGTACGGCGCGGCTGCGCCGGCGGGAGGGATCACTCGTGAGCACGTGGCTCGACAGACGGGTGGAGATCATCACGGCGGACATCACCACGCTTGCGGTCGACGTGATCGTGAATGCCGCCAACCCGAGCCTGCTGGGCGGGGGCGGCGTGGACGGGGCCATCCACCGTGCGGCGGGGCCTGAGCTGCTGGAGGAGTGCCGCACCCTGGGCGGCGCCCGGCCCGGCGAGGTCAAGATGACCCGGGGATACCGGCTGCCCGCGAAGGCCGTGGCCCACGCCGTGGGGCCAATCTGGCGGGGCGGCGACCACGGCGAGGCGGAGACCCTGGCCTCCTGCTACCGGCGGGCATTGGAACTGACCGAGGCCCACGGCTACCGGACCATCGCCTTCCCGTCCATCTCCACCGGCGCGTACGGGTACCCGATCCAGCAGGCGGCCCGCATCGCGCAGCAGACGGTGCGGGACTACCTGGAGTCCAGCCGGGCCCCGCTGCACGTGATCTTCTGCTGCTTCAGCCCGGGCGACACCCGGGTGTATGAAGAGGTGGCGCGGGAGCTGCTGCAGCCGCGTACTTGACCTAACTAGAGGCGAGCAAGTACTATACATCATGTTTGAGTATGTTAGCAGCGGCGAGTCAGTCATCGGAGGGGTCCTCACCCCACGGGACCCGGCTCGGCGGCACGAACGGAAAGGAGGCCCGGCCCCCATGGCGGCAACCACCGACTCACTGAAGGTGACCCGGCAGGTCGCCACCTCCGGCGTCCTGTCTGCGCTGGCGGTGGTCCTGGCCTTCGCGGTGCGGTTCCCGCTCCTCCCGGCGGCCCCGTACCTCACCTACGAACCCAGCGACGTGCCCCTCCTCCTCGGGGCATTCCGGCTCTCCCCCTTGTGGGTGACCGCCATGTCCGGCGCGGTGACCCTGGTGATGTGGCTGACGGGCGACGGCGGCGTGATCGGCGCGATCAGCCGCTTCGTCGGCAGCGCCTCGTTGGCGCTCACGGCCGCGTGGGTCTACCGGTGGCTCGCCGGGCGGGCCCGCAGCAAGCTGATCAGCGTCGTGGTCGGAATCCTCGTCTACACGCTGGCCGAGGTGGCGCTGACCTTCGTCCTCGGGCCGCTGTTCTTCGGCGACCTCCAGTCGGCGCTGGCGGTGATCCTGCCCGTGGTCGTGCCCTTCAACGTACTCAAAGGGACGATCAACGGTGCGGCCGCGCTGCTCGTGGACTCGGCGGTGGGCGCCGTCGCGCGGGCAAGGGGTGGGCAGTAGCCACATGAGCGATCACGTCCACGTCGACGGGCGCGTCACGTCGGGCCGGGGCTTCGCCGGACCGGCCACGTCGCTCGCCTGGTTCCGGGCATCGGTGCGCGAGCTGTGGGGCTTCGAGCCGGTGGCCGGCACGCTCAACGTCATCGTCGAGGGCGACTGGCGGCAAGTCGACCGGCTGCTGCTCTCCGCCGGAACGCTGCTGGTTCCCCCCTCGCTGGACGTCTGCTGCTCGCTGATGGTCCCGGCCCGCATCGGTCGGGCCGGACGTGAGGTCCCCGTGGTGTTGTTCCGGCCGCTGATCCACGGTTACAACCCCGCGCAGCTGGAGTTCCTGGCGCCGGTGCGGCTGCGGGACGCGCTGGAGCTGCAGGACGGCGACCTGGTCACCGCCACCCTGCAGGACGCCCCTCCGGTGCGGAAGTGGTTCGCCGCGGCGGCCGCTGACGGGATTCAGCCGGAATGAGGTGCGATGAGCCCTGGCCTCCGCGGTGAGGCCAGGGCTCCCTTCTTGCCTGCGGATTGCCCGGGAGGACCCCCGCTCGGTCCGGCGAAATCCAGTGAACTAACGGAAAGATCGATCTCCACCGCCCGTGGCAGACCGTAGAACAGCGATGCCGGAGGAGGCGAACGACCGTGCAGATCCAGCTGCCCCTGACCCTCAGACCCAATCCCATGAAGTGGATTTTCGTGATGGTACTGATGGCCGCCATGGCCGCAGGAGGACTCTGGTTGTGGCACGAAGAGCCGCTCCCCGCCTCTGTCGCGGTGGTTTTCGGACTGCTCGGGGCGCTCGCGGCCGCCGTTCAGGTGCTGCCCAACGCCTCGTACCTCCGCCTCACCCCCGAGGGTTTCACCTTCTGCAGCCTGTTCCGGAGCCACACCGTCGCCTGGAGCGACGTGACCGAGTTCTACGTACTCGAACACAGGGGAAACGGCCACAAACTGGTGGGCTGGCACTATGCCCCGCACTACGCGCACCAACTCACGCTGCGTATCGTCAACGACAACTTGATCGGAGTCGAAGCAGCGCTGCCAGACACGTACGGAATGGATGCCTATGCGCTGGCTGACCTGATGGCTGAACTGCAGCAGGCTTACGGCAAGCGGCCCGACGAGGAGCCGTCCTCGGCATCGGCGGCTGAGTGAGACTGGGGTCCGTGGTGAACCAGGCCCAGGTGCACCCCGGCGGGATGCCACACTTCCCTGCGGGGATTGCTGTTGCCATGGGCTTCTGCGCGCAGGGTGCGGGAACGGGTGGGAGCGCTCGCCACCGCCGAAACCGAGGGCCCGGAGAACCATCGCCTGGGGCAGCCCGGTCAAACACACGGAGGCGGGCAGACATCTCTGGCCGCGCGCAACGCTGATGATCCGAGGGGTGAGCGTATGAAGGGGCTTGAAGGTAAGGTCGCGCTGGTCACCGGAGCCGCATCGGGAATCGGCCGGGCAACGGCCCTGCTCATGGCATCGGAGGGCGCCGCCGTGGCGCTGGTGGACCGGTCCGCCGGCGGGAGCGAGGTCGCCTCTGCCATCCAGGAAGCGGGCGGCAGGGCCCTCTTCCTCCAGGCCGACCTGGCGGTGGCGGATGCAGAGGCGATCGTGCGCGAGGCGGTGGGGAGCCTCGGACGGATCGACGTCTTTTTCGGCAACGCCGGCATCAACCCACACCTGGGGGACATCACGGAGACCAGCATGGACGACTGGGACCTGATCACCACCATCGACCTGCGGGCGCAGTTCGCGCTCTGCAAGGCGGTCGTCCCGCACATGGCGGCCGGGGGAGGCGGCGGCAGCATCATCCTCAACGCCTCGATCTCGGGCCCCATCTGGGGCGCCGATCACTCCGTGCCGTACGGCGCCGCCAAGGCCGGCGTGGTGGGGCTCGTGCGGAGCCTCGCCGCGCAGGTGGGGCCGAAGGGGATCCGGGTCAACGCGATCCTGCCCGGGTTCATCGACACCCCGCTCAACTGGGTGACGGACCCGGCGGTGCGGGAGCGGATCATCGGCCGCATCCCGCTGCGGCGGGCGGGGCAGCCGGAGGACGTGGCGAAGGCGGTACTCTTCCTGGCGTCGGACGACGCGGCGTACGTCACAGGGGCGTCGCTGGTGGTGGATGGGGGGTTTACGCTGTAGCGCTGCGCGCCGGTCGTCACTCCTGCGTGGTCCCGAAGGGCTCGGAACACCTGCGCTACGTATGACATCACCGCCGGATCCCCACGTCGGGCGTGCATCCAGCGATACACACGCGCTTCCTCTTCACCCCCGCGCGTAGGGACACCGTAGACGAGTTCAGCGACATCGACTGAGGCATCGGTCCGCCCCCACAGCCATGGAGCGAACGCCCAGCTCGCTTGACGCCCGCGTCGGGCAGACACGATCACGGGGAGGGCATCCGCCCTCCCCGTTCGTGCGCTGTCGGCACCGCTAGAGCCGGAACCGCTGAACCTGCGCCTGCAGCTCCTGCGCCGTCGCCAGGAGGCTCTGCGCCGTTGCCGCCACATGTTCGGACGAGGCCGTCAGCTCCTCCACCGCGGCCGACACCTCCTCCGCGGCAGCGGCGTTCCCCTGCGCGGCCTCTGTGATGCGTGCCACCGCCCGGGTGACCTCGCTGGCCCCGGCAGCCATCTCCTCCGCGGCCGCCGTGTTCTCCTCCGTCATGGCCGCGAGGTCATTGAAGGCCTGCAGCACCTTCGTCGAGTCCTCCTTGACCTGTGCCGCCGACCGGGCGACGGTGGATACCGAATCGGCCGCCTGCTGCAGGACCCCCATGATCTCCGTCAGCGCCTCGCCCGCCTCCGCCGCCAGTTCGTTTCCGGACCGGGCACGGGCGGTGCCCTGCTCTGTGGCCTTCACGGCCTCGGCCGTAGCCACCTGAATCTGCCGCACCAGCTCGGTGATCTGCTGGGTGGAGGTTGCGGATTGCTCCGCCAGCTTGCGCACCTCCTCGGCCACCACCGCAAAGCCGCGCCCGTGCTCCCCGGCCCGTGCGGCCTCGATGGCGGCGTTCAGCGCCAGCAGGTTGGTCTGGTCGGCGATGTTCGCAATGGCCTCTGTGATCGCGCCGATCTGGTCCGAATGCCGCTCCAGCTCGGCCATGCGCTCGGCCGTCTGCACCGCGGCGTCGCCGATTCGTTCGATCTCCTTGAGGGTCCGCTGGAGGATGTCGGCTCCGGCTGCCGCTCGCTCCACGCCCTGACTGGCCCGGCCGGCCGTTGCCGTGGCCTCGGCCACCACCTCGTCGAGGCGGTTCGCCATCCCGTGCAGCAGCGTGGAAGCCTTCTGCGCCTCCCCCGCCGACTTCGTGGCGCCTTCGGCGATCTGCTGGAGCGCCTCCTTCAGTTGCTCCATGGTCGCGTTGACCTCCCGGGTGGCCCCGGCCTGGTCCGCCGTTCCGCCGGCCACCTGCGCGATCGCCTGTGCAGCGCCGCCGGAGGCCCGGGCGGAAGCCTCCGCACCGTCGCGGAGCCCCTGCGAGGAGCCCAACAAGCTCTCGGTGCTGGCGCTCACCCGCTGCAGCATGCTGCGCGTGTTGGCGAGCATCTGGTTGAACGCGGCGGCCATGGCCCCCAGTTCGTCGCGGTTCCGCACCGCCAGGGGCTCCACCGTGAGGTCGCCCTCCGCAACCCGCGACGCCAGGAGTGCGATGGCGGTCACAGGCGCAGAGATCTGCCGGCCCAGGTAGGTTCCGATGCCCAGCCCCACGGCCATCGCCAGTGCGGCTACGCCCCACGTGATCGCCCGGGCCCGTGTGGCCGAGCGGGCAGCCGCCTCCCTGACGCGGTCGGCCTGCCCGTTGCCGATCTCCACAAACTCGTCCAGGATGTTCATCGTGTCCCGGCGCAGCGCCTCTACTCCTGCCCGGTCCACATTCTCCCCCTTGAAGAACCCCGCGGCCTGAGACCGATAGGCCTTGACGTTCTCGTCAATCTGCTGGAGCATCGCCCTACCCTCGGCCGACTTCGCCGCCTCCCATGCACTCGCCAGGGCCGCCGCCATCCGGTCTGCCGCCGCGGCGAAGTCTTCCTCGTACGTCGGGTTCTGCTCCGTCAGGTACATCGATGCCGCCCGCGCCATCTCGGTCATCGCCGACTGCATCGTACTCCCCAGGAGCTGCACCCGCTGCATGCGGCTCACATCTTCGTAACTGGTCCTGATGTTATTCATCCCGACCTGGCCCGTTACAACGACCCCCACCAGCAGGATGAGGATCGCCAGGAAGCTTATCACCAACTTGGTCCGAACTCTGATTGTCACAGGCAGCCTCCTTCGCCTGACACGTTGTGAAACACGCATGGGTGACTGACGTCACGGCCGGTCGGCCTGACGTCCGGTGCCGGGCGCAGGCGGGGCGATGAGGCGCTGGAATGGTGCGGTTCCGGGCATGCGCAAGGGTTTTTTCAGTCCGCCCCGTCGCGGCGGGCGCTGGTCAGGTCGACCTGCAGTCACCGCAATATGGGAAGGGGCTGCCGCGTTCGGGGCAGCCCCTTCCAGGTGCTTACTTCTTCAGCGGCGGGATAGGCGGGATGACCTGCAGGTTAGCAAGCTTCTCCGCGTTCAGCTTCCACTGCTTGGAGTACTTCTCCGGGTTGGTGATCTCTTCACTCTCTGTGTTGCGCCAGGAGAAGTTGCAGTCGTTGCAGATGTATACCGTCCAGACTTTCCCGACAGGAGACTCGACCATGACGTCGGTGTTCTTGCTATCGCAGCGCGGGCAGATCATGCTGTGCACCTCCGATCTTACTTGCCGGCCAGGAGCTGGCGGATCTTCTCCTCCCACTGTGCCGTCTGATCCGGATCCTTCACCAGCTCAACGGTGCGCGGGTTGGGCTCGGGCGCCACGGGAGTGGTCGCGTCGATGATCAGCTTGGTGTGCATGCCGGGCGGGAACGAGGACGGATCCAGCGGCATGCCCGGGCAGTTCTGGATGAGCGAGACATCCTTGTCGGGCTTCACGCGGGTGGTAAGGGCCCACATGACCTGCTCCAGGTTGAACGGGTCGACGAACTCATCCACCACGATGATCACCTTGGAGTACGGCATGCCGTGCGGCGTGGAGAGCAGCCGCATGGCGACCGCCTTGCCGAAGCCGCCGAAGCGGACCTTGGTGCTGATGATGGCGCCGATCCCGTGGGTGTACATGGCGTTGACCGCCTGGACCTCGGGGAACGTCTCCTTGAGCTGCTTGTAGAGCGGCACCGAGGTGTTCAGAGCCATCAGGTAGTCGATCTCTGACCAGGGCATGCCCAGGTAGAGGTTCTCGAAGATCGGATTCTCGCGGTGGGTGATGGTGTCGATCTTGATCTCGCACTGGGCCCGGACGCCGGAGTAGCTGCCGGGGAACTCGCCGAAGGGGCCCTCACAGGTGCGGAGGCGCGGGATGATCTCGCCTTCCAGGACCACCTCAGCGCCGGCCGGCACGTCGAGGTTGGCGGTCTCGGCCTTCACCAGTTCCACGGGCTCGCCGCCGCGCAGGGCACCGGCGAAGTCGTATTCCGACTGGTCGTACAGGATGGGCGTGCTGGCCATGAAGGTGATGATGGGGTCGACGCCGAGGGCGATGGCTACCCGCAGGGGCTTGTTCATCTCCTCCGCCTTGCGCAGGTGGATGGCGATGTCGTGGAAGGCCAGGGCCTGGATGCCGATGCGGTCCTTGCCCTTCACCTGGATGCGGTAGGTGCCCACGTTCTGCTTGTTGTAGTCATCGGGGAACTCGGGGTCGCGGGAGACGACGCTGGCCTTCGAGATGAAGAAGCCGCCGTCCCACGTGTTGATCCGGTACAGGGGCAGAATCTCGAAAAGGTTGATGTTCTTGGTGATCTTGACTTCCTTGCAGGGTCCGGTGGAGACATGCTTCGCCGGCACGGGGTAGAGATCCCAGCGACGGTTGAGTTCGTGGAACTGCTCCTTCACGGGCGTGTCCTTGGGCATGCCCATCATCAGGGCGTGGTTGGCCCAGGAGCCGTGAACGTTGGTGACCACCTGGTTGCGGTAGCCCGCCACCTTCTCGAACAGGACGGCAGGTCCGTTCTTCAGGTTGGCTGCGGCCCGGCCTGCCGCGCCGATGTGCGGCTCGGGCATGACTTCGTCCTTCACGCGTACGAGCTGGCCTTCTTCTTCGAGCTTCCGGAGAAACTCACGCAGATCCTTGTACGCCAATCCAGACACCTCCAGACGCATGTTTGGGGACTACAGCAGGCCGGTCAGCTTCCACCACGGAACCTGGACCAGCAGGGTCACCACGAAGGTCAACACGGTGAGCGGGATGCCGAGCTTGATGGTCTCCGCGTCGCCGTACATGCCGGCCGAGTCGTTCGCACCTACCAGCACGTTCATGTGGTGGAAGGGCAGGATGAAGTGCATGGAGACCGTGGTGTAGACCAGCAGCGAGGCCACCATGGGGTTGATGCCGGCAGCCTCTGCGAAAAGCATGAGCGCCGGGGCGGCGATGCCGATGACGGCCAGGGCGCTGCCGAGCACCATGTGGATGACCATGGTGACCGCGGTGGCGATGGCGGCGAAGACGAAGACGTTGCTGGGAATCGTGGACGGCAGGACCACCGAGGCCACCCACTCGTTCATTCCGGTCACACCGCCGACCTTGCCGATGGCCTGGGCGGCCGTCAGGAAGAAGAGCGTGCCGATGGGGACGGCGCTCCAGGAGGTGGGCTTCAGCACGTCGCCGACCTTGGGCAGGGCGAGGCCGATGGCCATCAGGGCGGCGATCCAGCCGGGGTGAATCCCGTGCAGCGAGTCGGTGGCCCACAGGATGACGGCCAGGGCGACCCAGAAGAGCGTCCGCTTCTCCACGCCGGTCAGTCCGCCGAGGGACTGCAGCTCTCTGCGGATGTCCTCCTTGTTCACCTCAAACCTCTGGCTGGGCTTGAAGAGCCAGAGCTGCACGAGACAGGTGAGGACCGTGGCGACGATGCCCGGAACGGCCATGTACTTGGCCCACTCCAGCCAGGTGAGCGTGATGTCGCCGGCGGTGGCACCGACCATGTTGAGCACGCTGTCGCCGGTCAGGAGGATCATCGAGTTGGCCGCAGAGCCGGCGAAGACTGCCAGGCCGATGATGGCCGCGTCCTTCTTGGGCATCCCGGTGCTCTTGATCAGCACCGCCATGACCGACATGATGAGGAACGACCGCGGCCAGGGGTGCGGGATCAGGAAGCTGAGCAGGGCGCCGAGCACGTAGGCCGAGACCACGATGCTGGTGAAGGAGTTCACGAACTTGAGGATAAAGAGGTAGGAGATCCGCTTGCCGAGGCCCGACTCCTGGACGGCGGTGGCGATCAGGTATCCGCCGACCACCAGGTAGACCAGCGGCGTGGTCCACAGGGAGAAGACGGTGGCGGGCGGAGCCACGTCGAGCACGACCCATGCGACCAGCATCAGGACCGACGTGTAGCCGGGCTGCAGGACGCCGAGGGCCCACCAGACGACGCCGAAGAGGCTGATGGCCAGTGCCCGCCGGCCCTCCACGCTCAGACCGGGGATCGGGCTGAACATGATGGCCAACAGGACCACGATCCCCAGCACGGCGCCGATCACGCGCTTGTGCGGCAGGCTGAAGCCCTTGGCGCCAGACGGCTTGGCCGTAGCAGTTGCTGCCATGAACTGTCCTCCTTTCGTGGGTCGGAGCAAACGGAGCACGCGCCGCGGCGATGGGAACCGGCTTCAGCGTAGCATCGGACCGGGGCGGGACCTATTGGGCAAATGGTCGAAAAAGTACAGATCTCACACTGTCTTCGGGCGAAGGGACTAGGTCATCTGGCGACTGGTCACGGGGACTAGTCATGGCTTACCATCTCAGCAAGGGGCCATCTCATCAGTCCGCATTTCGATGTGTGAGGGATGATGAACATGAGCGGCGCCGGAAAGATGCAGTACGCAGACGTGTTCGCCCGGCTGCAGACCGTGCAGGATGAGCTCTCTGAACGCCTCGGCTTCTGTCTGGTCCTCGTCGACAGGCGCGGCGGGGAGGCCACGCTGCCTTCCGGTATGCCGCTGGCCTGCAACCGCCGCGAGTGTACGGCGAAGCGGCCTGCCTGCATGCAGTCGCCTCCCGCCCAGGGCGAGCCCGTCATCGCCCGATGCCCCTTCGGCCTGTACTGGACGGCCCTGTTCACGTCCCTCCAGTCCAGCGAGGGCGATCTCTACCTGCACGTGGGCCGCACCGCCCGTCCCGAGCAGGTCGCCGCGGAGCTGCCGCTCCTGCGGGAGATTTACACCCTGCCCTTCGCCGTGCCCGTGTCTGCGCGCAAGGGGTCGACGCGGGCTGTGCCCGACGCCGACCCCTTGCTGACTGCGCAGGAGCGGAAAGTGCTGGCCTGCCTGGCCGCAGGCCTCCCCAACAAGGAGATCGCCCAGCGCATGTGCATCAGCCAGAGCACGGTCAAGTCGCACATCAGCAGCGTGTTCAAGAAGCTGGGCCTCACCAACCGTACCGAGGCCAGCGTCTATGCCCTGAAGAACGGCATCAGCCTGGAGGCGGAAGATGTCTAGGCGCTGGCGCACCGGTGCGGACTCCTTCTCCTCGCTGTGGCTCCGGACGCAGATCCTGCTCATGGTGCTCTTCTTCGGCCTGTTCATCGCCTTCGACATCAGCATCATCTTCACCAGGCTGGATCGGAACATCGAGTCACTGCTGGAGCGGACCCAGACGATCTCCTGGCAGGCGATGGACCGGTTCTTCGTAGCCGGCGAAAGCGCGCTCGCGTCCCTGGCCGCGGCGGGGGCGGCAGATGACCTGAGCGCGCTTGCCCGCGCCCTGGATCACCAGGAGGAGATGGACATCTGGTTTGTGACCGACGAGGCGGGGCAGATCCGCCGGTCGAACCTGGCCGGGGGATCTGTCCCGCCGCAGCTTGTGGCCGTCGCAATGTCCAGCCTTTCCTCGGGGGCGCGCCTGGGTGTGTTCGAACTGGTCCCGCTGGATGAGCTGGCGGCGCACAGCCGGGCCCTGGCCGCCCGGGCAGTCGTGACAGCGGACGAACCGGCCACGGGGTACGGCGCACTGTTCCAGGTGGTGGCGGTGCCCTACGGCGATGCGGAGGGCACCGGGCGCGGCGTCCTGGCCGCCGCCCACCTGCTCAACAACGACTGCAGCGTCGCCCGGCAGGTCCGCAGCGCCATCCCGGACTCCTTCTCCACCATCAGCACCGGTGGGCTCCGCATCGCCGGCAACCTCGAGATCGGGGAGGCGCCGACCTATCGCGGCATCGGCCGGCGGCAGCCAGCCGAACTGACCGCCACCATCCAGCGGGGCGAGCGCTACAGCGGGCGGGTGGCCCTGACCGACGATCTGGTGCACCTGGTCGTCTCCGACCCCATCCGCAACGGGCAGGGCGAAGTCATCGGCGCCCTGACCACCGGCCACCCGTCCCAGGGCCTGGCCACGCTGAAGCGTGACTCGTCCGTGTACATCTTGCTCTCGGCGCTCCTCTCGCTGACGGCCGCGGTCATCGTCAGCGCATTCGTCTCCCAGCGGCTCTCCATGCCCATCGTCCGGCTCGGCAACGTGGCCCACCGCCTTTCGGAGGCGGAGGAGGTCCAGATGGCGCACGTCCAGATGCTGAACGGGCTGCCGGAGCCCAGGACAGCTGAGATCGGCTATCTTCAGACCTACTTCACGCAGGCCACCATCGCCCTCTACCAGAAGAACCGGGAGATCATGGGCTATCTGAAGCGCAGCGAGGAGGACCGCACGCGCCTGCAGCAGCTGACCCAGCGCCTGCAGCACCTCAACGAGACGCTGGAGGCGAAGGTGGAGGAGAAGACCCTGGAGCTGCGGGTGGCCATGCTGGACCTGATGGAGTCCAACAAGCTGAAGGACCGGTTCCTGGCCAATACCAGCCACGAGCTGCGCACTCCGCTCAACTCGATCCTCGGGTTCTCCGACACCCTGCTGAGCGGCATTTACGGGGAGCTGACCGAACAGCAGCAGGCCCGGGTCCGCATCATCCGGGAGAGCGCAGGCTACCTCCTGCAGCTGATCAACGACCTGCTGGACATGGCTGTGCTGGCGCAGGGCAAGCTGCAGTTGGACCTGCAGGAAACCGACCTGCACCTGGTCATTGACTCCGTGGCGGTCATCGCCCGGCAGCAGTGCGAACAGAAGGCCATCCTGCTGGCGCTGAAGCTCGATGAGCACCCCCGCCCCATCACCGCCGACCCGACCCGACTCAAGCAAGTACTGTACAACGTGTTGTCTAATGCTGTACGGTATACCCCTGCAGGCGGGGTAATCACCATCGAGACTTGCTTCACCCCCCGGGAGGTCCGGCTGTCGGTGGCGGACACGGGGATCGGCATCCCCGAGCCCGACCTCTACCACGTGTTCGACGAGTTCTACCAAGCCGAGAACCGCTCGCTGACGGGTCAGCGCGGCGTCGGGCTGGGGCTGCCGCTGTCGAAGAAGCTGGTGGAGGCGCACGGCGGCCACATCGAGCTCCGGAGTCGCCTTGGGGAAGGTACCACGGTGACGATCCACCTGCCCCTGCAGACAGCAGATTCGGAACCGAAGGAGTAGAGGAGATTCAACGATGGAGGACAAGACGCCGACCGTTCTGATTGTGGAAGACGACAAGAACAGCGCCATGCTGATCATGGACCTGCTGACGGCGCACGGCTATCGGATCCTGACGGCGGAGAGCGGCCGGGCCGCCACGCAGCGCATCGAGGAGCACCCGGTTGACCTGGTCATCCTCGACCTCCGCCTGCCCGAACAGACCGGCTTCGTGGTCGCAGAGGCCATCCGCCGCAACCCGCGCACGGCCCGGGTGCCCATCGTGGTGGTCAGCGCGTACACCGACCAGCAGAACCGGCTGCGGGCCTACCGCTCGGGTGTGAACGTGGTGCTCAGTAAGCCGGTGGACACGACCGAACTGGTGCTGATCGTGCAGAACTTCCTGGGGACCCGTGCCGGCGACGACTGACGCCCCTTCCTTCTCCTGGCCTAGTCCCATCGGCTGACCGGGCGCCCCGGGCACGGCCTTTCCGTCCAACGGCCAGTAGGTTTCGGGCGGCCGTCATGGTAGCCTGAGCCCAGGCGATCAGAAAGGAGGCCGGGCCCTCATGTCGACAACCACCGATTCGCTCAAGGGCGTGCGGCAGATCACCACCTCGGGCGTCCTGTCCGCCCTGGCGGTGGTGCTGGCCGTCACCGTGCGCTTCCCACTGCTGCCTGCGGCCCCGTTCCTGCTCTACGAACCCAGCGATCTCCCGCTCCTCCTGGGATCCTTCCGGCTCTCGCCCTGGTGGGTGGCCGGCATGTCCGGCGTGGTGGCTTTGGCGATGGCGCTGGTGGGCAGTGGCGGCGCGATCGGCGCGGTCAGCCGCTTCGTGGGCAGCGCGGCGCTGGCGCTCACAGCGGCGGTGGTCTACCGGCGCCTGGCGGGCCGGGCCCGGAGCAAGCTGATCAGCGTGCTCACAGGCGTGCTGGTCTACACACTGGCTGAGGTCGCCCTCACGGTCATCCTCGGGCCGTTGTTCTTCGGCGACATGCGCATGGCCCTGGCGATGATCCTGCCGGTCGTGGTGCCGTTCAACCTTCTGAAGGGCGGAATCAACGGCGCAGCGGCGCTCCTGATCGACACGGGCGTCAGCGCCCTCGCCCGGGAAAAGGGTGCGCAGTGATATGGGCAGACCAGTGCGCCTTCTCGGCCGTGTCGCCACCGGACTGGGCGCCGCCGGGCCGGCGACCTCGCTGGACTGGTTCCGCACAGCGATGCGGCGGCTGTGGGGCTTCACACCGCGGGCGGGCACGCTGAACGTCATCGTGGAGGGAGACTGGCGTCCCGCCGACCGGCTGCTGCTGACCGCCGGCACCGTGCTGGTGCCGCCCACGCCGGACCTCTGCTGCTCGCTGCTGCTGCCGGCCCGCATCGAGACGGCTGGCCGGACCGAGCCGGCGGTCCTCTTCCGGCCCCTGGTGCAGGGTTACAACCCGGCCCAGCTGGAGCTGCTGGCGCCGGTGCGCTTGCGGGATGCGCTGGACCTGCGGGACGGCGACCTGGTGACCGTCACCGCCGAGGCCAACCCGCCTGCGCAGAAGTGGCTCGGCGCGGCCCCTTCGGATGGGGCGCAGCCGCCCGCACCTGCCATGGCCGGACTGCAGACCGGGCAGGCGGACATCACCGTCGACCTCTCGACGGGGCCGCTCCACTGCAAAGCGTTCTGGGCGATCACCGAACAGGGGATCTCGGTCTCGCTCTTCGGCGGCATCCCCCACGTCGGCGCCACCGCCCTGGCGATCCCCCGCCCGAGCCTGAAGGATCCGACGCAGGCCAGCGCCACCTCCTCGGTGCTGACCGTCACCGGCCACAAGGACGACGTGCTGGCCCGCCTCCTGGCTGAGTCGCTGGCCGTCGGCCTGAACCGGGTGGTGTCGGTCACCGCCGGGGTTCATGCCGGCCCCGAGGGGGTGTACGACCTGTCGGTCGAGGATCTGAAGCGCATCATGAGCATCGTGGGACGGATGGACGAGGTCATCAGGATGGCCGTGGGCCTGGAATCCGTATAGAAGAAGCCCCGGCGGGGAAGCGCACAGCTCCCGCGCCGGGGTTGCTGCTGGCCTGGGAGTCGCAGTCAGGGTTTGACCAGCGCCATGAGGACCAGCAGCCGATCGACTGCCACGTGCACGACCGTGCCGAACCCCAGGTTTCTCCGCCATGCACAGGGCCATCAAGTCAGTGCCTTGCGAAATTGCGACAGATGAAGTTGCGTTCGCGTACACGCACCGGGGCGAGTGGGGTGGCCCCAGAGCTGACTCTAGTGAAAGTCAAATGTCAACTGCGCGCTGATGCCCTTTCTGGCTTCAGCCCAAAAACGAAGGCCCAACGGGTGTTTACTATAGAAGACTAAAAAGTATAGCAACGCGTTTTTCCCATTATACACCGGGTGGGGATCTCCAGACTGGTACCCAAGTCGTGCCATAGCGGCATGGAACTTCTCGCACACGTACTTCACAATCCTGTTCGGACGACCCAACGACATCCATTCATCGCGCCAGTGTGGGTCATCAATCAGTCGCGCGATACGCGTGTCACTGGGGTCCAAGAAGTATCGCTTGAAGTTTGTCCGAACATCCCGACCCAACATCAGCAGGACCAGAAAGTCCATCTTGTATCGTGAACCCAGTGCCCTGATGACCTCAAAGTCCAACGCCGCAGAAAAGGGATCCACAAAACAGAACGACAACAGGCCACGATTCTTGTCGTAACGCGGCATCGCTGTCTTGATGTCCGATACTGCTTCAACGACATCCTTGTTGATCAAGGTCACATCATGTTGGCCCGGAACTGCCGCGATGCGAGCCGACAACGCCTCTATGCAGCGGGGGTCCTTGTCAACAAAGATGTACTTGGTAAAGGGACTGTCAATGCGAACTGCTGATAGCGCTGAGGTCTCGACGATCTCGCCGGACTCCTCCACCACTGCGCGCCCCGCACCGGAGTAGAGCCCAAGGTAGGCTAGCTGAGGCCAATGATGTTTCATTGATCTTGTGAAAAGACTGACATAGTAGTTATGAAGACGTATTTTTTCTAACGAATGCTGCTTGATCCGCGGTGTGTAGAGATGGTCGTCTGCAAGGCACCTCTGGGGTTCGTATGCCTTCACCAGTCTCACCTCGTTCGATAGTTTGCGTTCGGGAACTCGTCCCAGGTCAAACCTTCAAGAACCCGACCTCCCGCCTTGGGTGTCCGACCACCCCATTGCTTGAAGAAAAACGGTACGCCACGTTCAATGCATCGATCTCGAAGAGCTGTCACCCACTCCGGTCGAACGGGTCTGTGTCCCAGGCCACTTTCGCCACCCACGATCACCCAGTGGATACCCTCAAGGTCGACCTCGACCGGTCCGATTAGCGGTTCACACGAGATGAACCTCAAGGCAGCAGGCACTCGCCTTAAGAGGTCAACTCGATACACCGCTTGCTGGTTCTCAACTGAAGTTCCGACCCAAATGTGAGGCGGAATCGCCCCCCCATCGAAGAGATCCTTGTTTCTCTCCCAGAACCGAAGTGCTTGAGAGGGTCTTTTCGTCAGTACCTGGTACGTGTGCCAAGAAGCTTCAAGCATCACTTCAAACACCTGGCGGGTGTAAGCCTCCGGGACATGTGCATGGAATATGTCACTCATGCTGTTGACGAATATCATGCGGGGTTTTCGCCACTGCAGGGGTTGCGCCAGCCGTTCGGGCCACAACCGTACGGCGAAGGGATCTTCCCTGTTCTGTGGAGAGTCAACGACTGGTGGGCGAGAAAGGTAAGTGTCCTTAAGTAGCCTGTGAGCCAGAGTTGCTGCATAGCAGTTGTCGCAACCCGAAGAAATGCGTGTACACCCGGTGACGGGGTTCCAGGTTGCGTGCGTCCACTCGATGCCGGTCCGTTGTCCCATAACAGTTGCCCTCCTGCAGATGATCCAACGGGCGGATCTGGAACCAGGATGTCTGCACCCAATCCACAGAAACTGAGTCCTGAAGTCACTCGTGGAAAAGCCAGTCACTCGGTGCAGGTCCGACTCGCAGATCCCGCAATCATGGACAGTTGGCAGGGTCCCACACGCTTTCGGCAGGGCCAAGCAGGTCACAGGCACCAAGCAACCTGTGTCTCCGAGGCCTTGAGGCAGTTAGGTAGTGCAGGCTCTGTCGGACGTGAGAAGAGCGCTGACCCAGACCACCTGCCTGCGCCCTACGGCTGCGCCCTCCCCCTCACTTCACCACCACAGACTGCTCCCCCAGCACCCGAACAAGCGCATTCACCAGCGACGGCGTGACCGTCACCCTGAGGTGCTCGTGCACCTCGATCCAGCGGCCCTCGGGCTCCATCTTGATCCGCACCCGGGTCGGCCCCGGGTGGGCCCGCAGTACCAGCTCCACCTTGCGCATCATCGGCGAACCCTCGTCTCGCGCGGGTACCCGCAGGTAGACGAACTGCGGCTGCGAAGTCGCCGGCGCCTCGCGCACGGCGCCCGCGGCGTGCGAAACCTCAGCTTCCCGTACCCTGTCTGCTCGCTGCGTCGGCATCTCCCTTGCGGCCTTCGCCACCGGAGGCGCCGCCCCCCGCATGACCTCGCCCGCGGTTCCACGCACCGCGGCCGGATTCGGTTTCCTCACAGCCTCATCCGGATACCGCGCAGCAGGCTGCCGCGCAGCCGGCGCCTCCCCCACAGCCTCCCCCGGCTCCGGCGGCTTCGGCCGCCGGGGCCTGTCGTCTTCCCGCAGCGGCACGACATCGTCGGCCAGCAACTTCACGTCCTCCTCCTGCACCTGCAGCCGGCCGCGGACGAGCAGCGGCTGCTCGTCCCTGAGTAGCCGGGCGCAGGCCTGCAGCACCCGCGGGAAGACCACCACCTCCACCTGGCCCGTCTGGTCCTCCAGCGTGAGGAAGGCCATGTTGGCGCCGGCGCGGGTGGTCACCTGCTTCAGCCCGGCCAGGATGCCGCCCACCGCCACCTTCGCGCCGTCCCGCTGCTCGGGCAGCGCCGCCACCGGCAGGCAGCCGTGCACGGCCAGCGCCGCCTGGTACTGGCGCAGCGGGTGGCCCGAGACGTAGAAGCCCAGGACCTCCTTCTCCATCGCCAGCAGCCGCTGCGGCGGGAACTCGGGGATGTCGGGCAGCGCCTCCTCCTCGCCGCCGCCGCTGGCCGCCGAGACGCCCAGGTCGAAGAGCGAGATCTGCCCCGCCTGCCGGTGCCGCTGCAGCTTCTGCGCGTCCTCCAGAATCCGGTCGAGGGCCTCCAGCATCTGCGACCGGCGGGCGGGCTGGCCGCCCGGCGGCGCCACCCGGTCGAAGGCGCCGGCCATGATCAGCGACTCCAGCGCCCGCCGGTTCAGCGGACGCAGGTCCACCCGCTCGCAGAAGTCCCGGAGGCTGGTGAAGGGCCCCCCTTCCTCCCGGGCGGCCACGATCGCGTCCACCGCGTTCCAGCCGATGTTCTTCACCGCCCCGAGGCCGAAGCGGATCGTCCCGCCGTCCGGCACGAACCGGGCGTAGGAGGTGTTGACGTCCGGCGGCAGCACCGGGATCCCCAGCCGGCGGCACTCTTCCATGTAGAGCGCCAGCTTCGCCTCCCAGCCCAGCACCGAGTTCATCAGCGCGGCCATGAAGGCCACCGGGTGGTGCCGCTTCAGGTAGGCGGTCTGGTAGGCCACCTTGGCGTACGGGGTGGCGTGGCACTTGTTGAAGCCGTAGTTAGCGAAGCGGATCATCTGGTCGTAGAGGGCGGTGGCCACCTCGCGGCTGTAGCCCCGCTCCTCCAGGGCCGCCATGAAGCGGCGGCCGTACTTCTCCATGTCCTCCCGCTTCTTCTTAGCGATGGCCCGGCGCAGCAGGTCCGCCTCGCCCAGCGAGAGCCCGGCCAGCCGGTGGGCGATCTGGATGATCTGCTCCTGGTAGACCATCACCCCGTAGGTCTCGCCCAGGATCGGCTCCAGGTCGGGGTGCAGGTACGTCACGGCCGCCGGGTTCTGCTTGCCGGCGATGTAGTCGGGGATGTGCTCCATCGGCCCCGGCCGGCAGAGGGAGATCGTGGCGATGATGTCCTCGAACCGGGTGGGCTTCATCTGCCGGAGCACGTCGGCCACCCAGCCCGCCTCGATCTGGAAGAGCCCCATCGTCTCGCCCCGGGCGATCATGGCGTAGGTCTCCGGGTCGTCCAGGGGCACCTTCTCGATGTCGAAGTCCGGCTGCTCCCGGCGCACGAACTTCACGGCGTGGTCGATCACCGTCAGGGTCCGGAGACCCAGGAAGTCCATCTTCAGGAGGCCGATCTCCTTCAGCTGGTCCATGTCGAACTGGGTGACGATCGAGTCGTCGCCCATCTTGTAGAGCGGCACGTGCTCGACCAGGGGGTCGGCGGTGATCACCACCCCGGCGGCGTGGACGGATGGGTTGCGGGGCATGCCCTCCACCGCCCGGGCGGTGTCGATGAGCGCCCGGATCTCCTCCCGCTCCTGGTAGAGGGCCCGCAGGTCCTCCACCTTCTCCAGCGCGGCGTCCAGGCTCTGGCCCCAGGGCAGGAGCTTGGCCACCCGGTCCACCTCGCCGTAGGACATGCCGAGGGCGCGGCCGACGTCCCGGACCGCGGCCCGGGCAGCCATCGTGTTGAAGGTGATCACCTGGGCGACGCACTCCGCCCCGTACTTGTTGTGGACGTACTCGATCACCTCGCCCCGCCGCTCGTAGCAGAAGTCGATGTCGAAGTCGGGCATGTCCACCCGCTCCGGGTTCAGGAAGCGCTCGAACAGCAGGCCGTAGCGCAGCGGGTCCACATCCGTGATGCCCAGCACGTAGGCCACCAGCGAGGACGCGCCGGAGCCCCGCCCCGGCCCCACGGGGATCCCCCGGGAGCGGGCGTACTCCACGAAGTCCCAGACGATGAGGAAGTAGCCGGGAAAGCCCATGCTGGTGATGACGTTCAGTTCGTGCTCCAGCCGCTCCATCGCCCCGGGGGGCGGGCTGCCGCCGTAGCGGGGCCCGATGCGGTCGTAGCAGAGCTTGCGCAGGTAACCGGCCGCGTCGTAACCCGCGGGCAGGGCGTAGTGGGGCAGGTGGATCTGCCCGAAGGGGATCTCCACGTTGCAGCGCTCGGCGATGGCCAGCGTGTTCTCCAGCGCCCCGGGCACGTGGCCGAACCGCCAGTACATCTCCTCGGCCGACTTCACGTAGAGCTCGTTGGACCCGATCTTCAGCCGGCCCGGGTCGTCGACCGTCTTGTTGGTGCCGATGCAGATGAGCACGTCCTGGATGCGGGCGTCCTGGGGGCCCAGGTAGTGCGCGTCGTTGGTGGCCACCACCGGCAGGTTCTGCTCCAGCAGGAACCGGTTCAGCCCCTGCTGTTCGGGCAGGCCCAGGTCCTGCAGCTCCAGGAAGTAGTGGTCCGGGCCGAAGATCTCCCGGTAGCGGCCGATGGCCCGGCGGGCCTCTTCAGGCTGGCCCGAGAGGAACTTCTGCGACACCTCGCCCGCCAGGCAGCCGGAAAGGGCGATCAGCCCCTCCCGGTGCTCGTTCAAGAGCTCCAGGTCCACCCGGGGCTTGTAGTAGAAGCCCTCGGTGTAGCCGGCGGAGACCAGCTTGATCAGGTTCTTGTACCCGGTGTAGCTCTCGGCCAGCACGGTGAGGTGGTACGGCTTCTCGCCGCCCGTCTTCACGTGGCGGGAGCCGGGTGCGACGTAGAGCTCGCAGCCGATGATCGGCTTCACACCGTGCTGGCGCATCGCCTTGTAGAAGGGGATGACGCCGAAGAGCACCCCGTGGTCCGTAATGGCCATCGCCCGCATGCCCAGTTCGGCGGCGCGCTTCGCCAGGGGCGCGATGCGGTTCGCCCCGTCCAGCAGCGAGTACTCGGTGTGCAGGTGCAGGTGCACGAACTCCGGGCGGCCCATCTTCCCGTCACCTCGCTCGTCGCGGCAATGATTCGCCGCGCACCCCTACCGAACCTGCATTCGTACGTAGTCTGGCCGGTGCCTCAGGGGGGTAGATTCAGAAGTAGGGCTGTCCCAAGAGCAGATCGCTCTGCTGGGGCAGCGCTGTTTTGTGTCTGATCAGCTGAACGTGTGCACTACTCGGGCACGTGGCCGATGGCCTCAGCCCCGCAGCAGCTGTAACTCCATGAGCCACCCACGGTCTTGCCCTGGCTCATGGAGTTTCACTTCGCCCTTCAACCACCGCCTCGAGCGGGGTAGCCGACCCGGCCAGGTCTCCGACAAGGGGGCCCAGACCGGGAAATCTCCCCTCAGGCCAGCACCCGCATCTGCTCGACGATACTGGCGTGGCCCACCGCCCCGCCGCAACTGTAACTCCATGAGCCACCCACGGTCTCGCCCTGGCTCATGGAGTTTCACTTTACCCTTCAACCACCGGCAGCCGACCCGGCCAGGTCTCCGACAAGGGGGCCCAGACCGGTCAACCTCCCCTCCAGCCAGTTCCTGCATCTGCTCGACGATACTGGCGTGGCCCACCGCCCTGCCGCCAGGCAGGCCCAACTGGAAACGCGCACCCGCGCCCGGCAGAGGCAGCGGGTGCGTCTCGTCGTCCCTGTTGGAGCAACCCCGCCGCCTCTGGTATAATCGAACCCTGTGGCGCCGTCACAAGGGGAGGGGTTAGCTGGATGAAGGAAGACTGGAAGCGCAACATCGTCCTGTTCCTGAGCAGCCAGACCATCTCGCTCTTCGGCTCGGCGCTGGTTCAGTACGCCATCACGTGGCACATCACCCTGACGACCCAGTCCGGCGCCATGATGACCATCGCCATCGTCTGCGGCTTCCTGCCGACCTTCTTCCTCTCGCCATTCGCCGGCGTCTGGGCCGACCGGTACAACCGCAAGCTGCTCATCGCCCTGGCGGACGCGCTGATCGCGGCCGCGACCCTGATCATGGCCCTGCTCTTCCTGGCCGGGCACGGCTCCCTCTGGCTGCTCTTCGCCATGTCGGCCATCCGCGCCATCGGCGGGGGCGTGCAGCAGCCCGCGGTGGGCGCCATCCTCCCGGATATCGTGCCCGTGGAGCAGCTCACCCGGGTGAACGCGACCAACGGGAGCATCCAGTCGCTGGTCACCCTCGTCTCCCCCATGGTCGCGGGCGCGCTGCTCTCCGTGGCATCGATCGAGGCCATCTTCTTCATCGACGTCGTCACGGCCGCGGTGGCCATCTTCACGCTGCTGGCCCTGGTGCGGGTGAAGGTACACGCCAAGGCGCAGCAGGCCCAGTCGGTGAGCTACTTCGCGGACATGCGGCAGGGCTTCGCCTACATCGGCGGCCATGCGTACGTGAAGCGGTTCTTCGCCTTCTGCGCGGCCCTCTTCATCCTGATCGCGCCGGCCGCGTTCCTCACGCCGCTGCAGGTCGCCCGCTCCTTCGGCGAGGACGTCTGGCGGCTGACCGCCATCGAGGTCATCTTCTCCGTCGGCATGCTGCTGGGCGGCGGGCTCATCGCGGCCTGGGGCGGCTTCCGCAACCGCATCCACACCATGGCCCTCGCGTGCGTCACCATGGGCGCCTGCACGCTGGGCCTCGGCGTGGTGCCCAACTTCTGGATCTACCTCGCCCTGATGGGCCTCTTCGGCGTCGCCATGCCCTTCCTCAACACGCCGGCCATGGTGCTTCTGCAGGAGAAGGTAGAACCCGACCTCCTGGGCCGGGTGTTCGGGGTCTTCGGGATGATCTCCAGCTCCATGATGCCCCTGGGCATGCTCGTCTTCGGCCCGGTGGCAGATGTGGTCTCCATCGAACTGCTCCTGGTGGGCACCGGCGCCGTCATCCTCCTCATCTCCCTCTGCCTCGTGGGCAGCCGGGAGCTGGTGGCCGCAGGCGAGCCGGCCGCCTGACTACAACACTTCCAGCGGCACCTTCCGGGTCGGCGCCGGGAACGCCCGGTTCAGCTCGGCCAGGTCCTCCGCGGTCAGCTGCAGGTCCAGCGCCGCCCGGTTCTCGCGCACGTGCTCGGGCCGGGCGGCCTTGGGGATGACCATGACGTCCCGCTGCCTGAGGAGCCACGCCAGGGCGACCTGCGCCGCCGTGGCGCCGTGGCGCTCCGCCACCCGCCGCAGCGCAGGGTTGCCCAGCATCCGGCCCTGCTCGATGGGCGAGTAGGCCATGATCGGGATGCGCCGTTCGCGACACCAGGGCAGGAGGTCGAACTCGATCCCCCGCCGGGTGAGGTTGTAGAGCACCTGGTTGGTCGCCACCTGAGCGCCGCCCGCGAGCTGCACGAGCTCCTCCATGTCGTCCGTGTCGAAGTTGCTCACGCCCCAGTAGCGGATCTTGCCGGCCCTGACCAGCTGGTCGAAGGCCTCCAGGGTCTCCGCCAGGGGCACCCGTCCGCACCAGTGAAGCAGGTAGAGGTCGATCCGGTCCGTGCGCAGGCGCCGCAGCGAGCGCTCGCAGGCCGCGATGGTCCCCTGCCTGCTTGCGTTCTGGGGCAGCACCTTGCTGACCAGGAAGACCTCGTCCCGCCGTCCGGCGACGGCCTCGGCCACCACCTCCTCGGCGCCCCCGCCGGCGTACATCTCTGCGGTGTCGATCAGGGTCATTCCCAGGTCGAGGCCCAGGCGAAGGGCGGCAACCTCCTCCCGCCGGGTGCGGGTTCCCTCGCCCATCATCCAGGTGCCCTGGCCGAGGATCGGGACGGTCTCACCGGAGGGAAGGGCAAGCCGCGGCACCGGCCCTACGGGATCCTGCCGTGTCATGGGGTACCTCCTCGCTGCAGGCGTGTTCAGGATCATCCTACCATAGACGGGCCTGCCGGCGCGACGGCGTGCATCCGCCGGGAGCGCACGCCTGCCCATGGGGCAGGGGCAGGGGCGGGATCGGGCCACGGCGTGAGCCCGCGCGCAGCGGCCCGAGCGGGCGCCGGCAAAGACAGGCGCCAGGGTCGGCCGGCGGGCTGCGGCCCCGCGCACGGTGCGCACTGCCCTTGGGGCAGGAGGCCCCGCCCCCGTGGCCGAACTAGGTATGGTTACCACCACCTGATTGCGAGGCGTCTGGATGGTTGCGATTCACGGCAGCTTCGTCCCGGCCGGCGCGGCCGGCCTCTTCTTCCTCTGGGGCCTCGACCCCGGGGCGGAGGCCCCTCCCGAACGGCGGGGCCGGGCGATCCCTGTCCATCCGGCGGCGGCGGCGCCCGAGGCGCTCTACCCGGCCCTGCGGGGCCTGCCCTACCTGAGCGCCCTCACCCTGGTGCAGTGGCAGCCCGATCATGACGGCGCCCGGCCCGTACGGCTGCCGGGGGTTGCCCTGTCGCTGCCCAACGCGGTTCAGTGGCTGCTGGACCTGGAGCAGCACTTCGGCGGCACCTCCCTGAAGCCGGGGCACAGCCTGCGGCTCTGGAGCATCGCCGCCAAGCTGCTGCTGGAGCTGCTGGCCCGGGGCCGGATGCTGCCGGTGCTGCAGGCGGAGGCCGGGGTGCTGGCCGCCGGCTGGTCGCTCCACCTGGCGGACCCGGAGGACGTCCGGCGCATCACCCGGCTGGCCGCGGGCCTGCCGGAGGCCTGCCGCGCCCTGGTGCCGCCGGACCGGGACCACAGGTCGTACGCCCTGCCCTCCGCAGACGCCCTCCTGCACCAGTTCATGCGCACGTCCGCCGCTGGGGTGGTGCGGCTCCTCCTGGACGGCGTTCCCCTGCCCGAGGCCCAGTCGCTGCAGGACACCGCCCTGCGCCACTGGCTGGCCGCCCTGGCCGGGGCGGCGCCCCGCGACCTGCCGCCGGGCCTGCCCGGCGAGAAGGCGCTCTTCGCCGCCCTGGACCGCTGGAGCGCGCCCGCCACCGGCGTGCTGGGCCACGCCGCCCTCCGCACCGGCCTGCGCCTGAACCCGCCCGGTCCGGAGACCGGCGGCGACTGGCAGCTGGAGCTGACGCTGCACGCGCCTGACGAGGGCGCTCTCCCGCTCACCGCCGAGGCGGTCTGGGCCAGCCTCGGGCAGGAGGTGGAGATCGGCGGACAGCGGTACCGCCACGCCGAGCAGCGGCTGCTCTCCGACCTGCCGGCGATGGCCCGCCTCTACCCGCCGCTCGCGCCGCTGCTGCGCGAGTCGGCCCCGGCCCGCATCGCCATCGCGACCGAGGACGTGATCGCCTTGATCCAGGAGGGCGCCCTGCTGCTGCAGCAGGCGGGCCACCCGGTGCTGCTGCCGGCCGCCCTGGTGAAGCCGGCCGCGCTGCGGGTGGGCATGCGGCTCAGCCCGGCCGGGGCCGGCCCCTCCCTCTTCGGCCTGCACCAGATCGTGGACGTGCGCTGGGACGTCGCCCTGGGCGACACCGAGCTCACCCTGGACGAACTGCGCCAGCTCGCCCGGCAGAAGCGGCCGCTGGTGCAGATGCACGGGCAGTGGGTGCGGGTGGACGAGCGCACCCTGGCCGCGGTGCTGCGGCGCATCGAGCAGCACGGGCGGCAGGTGGAACTGGGCACCGCGCTCCGCCTGGCCCCCGAGGTGGACGAGACCACCGCGACCGGCTGGATTGCGGACCTGCTGGCCAAGCTGCACGAGCCCGCCCGGGTGGAGCCGGTGCCGACGCCGAGGGGCTTCAGCGGGACGCTCCGGCCCTACCAGGAGCGCGGCCTGGCCTGGCTGGCCTTCCTGCGCCGCTTCGGCCTGGGCGCGTGCCTGGCGGACGACATGGGCCTGGGCAAGACGGTCCAGCTGATCGCCCTGCTGCTGCACGAGCGCGAGAGCGGCCTGGCCGCGGGGCCGACGCTGCTGGTCTGCCCCGTGTCGGTGCTGGGCAACTGGAGGCGGGAGCTGGCCCGCTTCGCCCCGGGGCTGAGGGTGCTGGTCCACCACGGGGCGGGCCGCCTCGGCGAGGAGGACTTCGCCCGCGAGGCGGCCGGGCACGACGTGGTGCTCACCACCTACTCGCTGGTGGCCCGGGAGGCGGACCTGCTGCGCCGGGTCCGCTGGAACGGCATCGTGGCCGACGAGGCGCAGAACCTGAAGAACCCGGCGACGCTGCACGCCCGTGCGCTCCACGGCCTCGCGGGGGGCTACCGCGTCGCCCTCACCGGCACGCCCATTGAGAACCACCTCGGCGACCTCTGGTCGCTCTTCCAGTTCCTCAACCCCGGCCTGCTGGGCAGCTACGAGGAGTTCCAGCGGCGCTACGCCCTGCCGATCCAGCGGTTCCAGGACGAGGAGGCGACCCGCCGCCTGCGCCGGCAGGTGGGCCCCTTCATCCTCCGCCGCCAGAAGGACGACCCCGCCATCGCCCCGGACCTGCCCGAGAAGCTGGAGAAAACCGAACTGGTCAACCTCTCGGTGGAGCAGGCGGCGCTCTATGAGGCCATCGTGCAGGAGACCCTGGAACGGGCCGCCCAGACCGAGGGCATCCAGCGGCACGGCGCCGTCCTGGCGGGACTCACCCGGCTGAAGCAGGTCTGCAACCACCCGGCCGCCATCACCGGCGACGGGCCGCTGGTGGGCCGGAGCGGCAAGATCGACCGGCTGGTGGAGATGCTGGAGGAGGTGCTGGCCGCCGGGGAGCAGGCGCTGCTCTTCACCCAGTTCGCCCGGTTCGGGAGCCGGCTGCAGGCCTACCTGGCCGAGAAGCTGGGCTGCACGGTGCTCTTCCTGCACGGCGGGACGCCGCAGCCGGAGCGGGAGCGGCTGATCGCCCGCTTCCAGGCCGGCGAGGCGCCGCTCTTCCTCCTGTCGCTGAAGGCCGGCGGCCTCGGGCTCAACCTCACCGCCGCCACCCACGTCTTCCACGTCGACCGCTGGTGGAACCCGGCTGTCGAGGACCAGGCCACCGACCGGGCCTACCGCATCGGCCAGACCCGCCGGGTGATGGTCCACCGGCTGGTCACCGCCGGCACGCTGGAGGAGCGCATCGACCGGCTGCTGGCCGAGAAGCGTGCGCTCTCGGCGCAGGTCATCGGCGGCGGGGAGGCCTGGCTGGGCAATCTCTCCACCGAGGAACTGCGGGCCCTGATCACGCTGGAGCGCGAGATGTAGGAACGCGCGGCCCCGGTTTGCCCTGGAGCGAGAGCCATCAGCCCCGGGGCAGCGAACCCTGATCAGGCTGCGAAGGGAGGCGTACGCGATGGCGGACTGGCTGAGCGAGCGGTGGCTCACCTACCTGCAGCGTGAGCTGCTCCTGCTGCCCATGACCCCGGGCCAGCAGAAGAGCGCCGGGCGGGGCGACGCCCGGCTTGAGTTCGCGCGCGGCGCCATCACGGCCCAGGTGGGCGTGGGCCGGTCCGGCACCACGGCCACCGCCACCATGAGGTTCAAGCCCCTGGGCCAGCGGGAGTGGCGGCGCATCGAGGAGGCCATCGCCCGGGACCCCGAGGCCGCCCGACGGCTGCTGAGCGGCAGCCTGGGCCCTGAGCTGGAGGACCTGGTCAACCAGGCGGGGTTCAGCCTCTTCCCCCGGGGCCACGGCCGACAGTTCCGCTGCACCTGCGGCGAGCGCTGGGGCTGCCGGCACCAGCGGGTCCTGGCCGTGCGGGCGGCCCAGAGCTTCGCCGCGAATCCCTTCCTCTGGCTCCAGGTGCTGGGCCGGGGGCGGGAGGAGCTTCTGGCCGGGGTACGGGCCAACCTCGCGGATCAGGCTAGGGCGGCAGGCCATATGCCGGCCGCGGCCCTGGCTCCCCTGCTGGACCCCGACCGCTTCCTGGAGACGGAGACCGACCCGTCCAGCATCCCCGTGCGGCCGGGCGACGCGGCGGTGCCCGACGCCCTCCTGAAGGTGCTGGGCCCGCTGCCGCTGGACCCGCATCTGAACCGCACCCGGCGCTACGAGGTCGTGCGGGTCACCCGCTGGGGCAGCACCTTCCACGTGCACCAGGCGGTGGAGGAGACGGCGGAACAGGTCCTGGCCCGCTACTACAGCGCGATCAGCGCCGGTGCAGCGGCGCTGGCCCGGGGCGAACGCACCCCCGTCTACCGGGATGAGCCGCTTCCGGGCAGGCGCCTGCCCCCGCGGGAGCGGATCGCCGGCGAGATCATGGCGCTGGTGGACGAGCGGGGGGGCTGCGTCGAGCTGGAGGAGGTCTTGACCTCCTGCCCCACCGCCGCGGCCCTGCCGGACGACACGGCCTACCAGACCGTGCAGGACGCAGCGGCCCACCTCCCCGACCCCTACCTGCTGCTGGCCGGCCACTACGCGGCCCGGCGGGACACGCTGCTGGCGGGCGCCACCTTCCGGCACGTGATCACCTGGCCGGAGTGGCAGGCCCGGCGACTCAGCCCGTCGGGCGACTGGTTCCTGGCCCTGACGCTGGCGGGCTGCCGGCCGCCGTTTGCGGTGGAGGTGGATGGGGGGCACGCCGCGCGCACGGTCGGCGGCGCAGCCGCCGACAGAACGCGCCTTGCGGCGGAGGGCGCGGCAGGGGGCGCAGCCGGCGGTTCAGGCGTCCTCGGCGACCCCGCCCGCCCGGACCCGGCCTTTGCGGCCCTCCGGCCCGAGGTCGGTGACGAACTGCGGCTCACCGTGGTGCAGGTCGAGCCCCTCAGGCTGTCCGTCCAGCTGCACCGCCGGGCCGGGCGCGATCTGCTGGACCCGCTGCCGGCCGACCAGGCCGCAGCCCGCATCGTGGCCACCAAGGTCTCCGTCGACCCCTACCGGGGCCTGTCGGAGGCCGAGGCGATCCAGCTGCTGCTCGCCGAGGGCTTCTACCGGCCGGGCCGTGTGCCCGATCCGGTCTGGCTGCTCCCCTTCCCGGCCGTGGGCGAGGCGCTCCGTTGGGGCCCGGACCGGCGGCTGGTGGCCTCCTACTGGGGACGGGCGTCGCTGCAGCCGGGGATCACGCACGACCATTGGCGGGACGGCGGTCAGCTCGCCGCCGGCTTCGCGCGCTTCCTCGCAGAGTTCCCGCCCCGGGAGCAGCGCGCCGCCTCGGTGCTCGCCGAGGCGTGGGCGGAGCGCTGGCCGGGGAACCCGCTCGACCCGCTCCGACCGCCGCCCCTCGGCGCCTTCCTCCACTTCCTGCTGAACCGCGTGCCCGTGATCGCTCGCCAGGCCAAGCTCTCCGCCGAGGGAACCCTCCAGGCGATGCGCCTCCTGTTCCGCTACCTGGTGCAGGTCTCGCCGGCGATGGCGGCCGCCTACGCCCCCTTCCTCGCCGCCTGCGAGGCGGTGGAGCCCTTCCGCCACCGGCTGGAGACCCTGCCGCCGCTCCACACGCCGGAGTTCCAGTTGTGGGAGATGGAGGGGTTCCGCTGGCTGGGACCGGAGTTGAGCCTGTGACGCATCGTCCCCGCCGGCCTGTCTGACCGCGTTTGGGTCGAGTTGTTCGGTCCACTGGGCGCTGGCAGGCTTCTCCGCCCCGGCCGGGGAACAACTGAACCAGCGTTGCGGAAGGAGTGGCCCAAGTGAACGTATTCGAGTACATAGTCGAAGAGTTCCACCCCCGCGCCGTGACGTCCGACGAGGGCCTGTTCCAGCGCCAGGAGTCGCAGGCCGCCTTCTCGCTGCCCGTCGTCCACCTGCCCTTCGACGCGGCGAACCCGGCCCACTGGCTGGACCGGGGGTGCATCCTCGACTTCCTGACGACAGCCGGGAGCGGCAACCTCCTGGACTTCGGACCGGGCGACGGCTGGCCCTCGCTGCTGGTCGCCCCCTTCGCCCGGCACGTGACGGGCGTGGACGCGGCGCCCAGGCGCGTGGCCGTCTGCGAGGCGAACGCGCGCCGGCTCGGGGTGGACAACTTCCGCTGCGTCCACGTGCCGGCCGGCCGGCCGCTGCCCTTTCCCGACAACAGCTTCGACGGGATCATGGCGGCCAGCTCGGTCGAGCAGACGCCCGACCCCCGGGCGACCCTCCGGGAGCTGCACCGGGTGCTGAAGCCGGGCGGTCGGCTGCGCCTCCACTACGAGGGGCTCTCCCGCTACCGGGGCGGGAAGGAGGTCGAAGTGGACGCGTGGGAGAGCGAGCCCGGCGTTACGCAGTTGGTCATCATCCAGCGCACGATCGAGAAAGAGCAGGCCACCTACTACGGCCTGCAGTTCCGCCTGCCCCTCGGCGAGCTGGCCGGACACCTCACCGGCGGCACGGCGCCGGGCGCCGGCACGCTCACGGTTGCGGGCCTGGAGCGCGCACGCCCGTGGCTGACCGACGCCGTGTACTGGGTACTGGCACATCCGAGTTGCCGGACGTGGCTCCGCTGGGCGGGCGAGGTCGGGTTCACATGCGCCCGGGCAACGCATTCCGGCGGCCGCGCGGCTCGCAGGGTGTTCGATGCCATCCCTGCCGGTGGCCGCCCGGCGGATCTGGAAGGCGTCGACCGGCTGCTGAGGCCGCTGGTCACGGCATGTGTGGAACTTGAGGCGCCCCCTGAGCTGGACGCGCCCATCACGTTCGTCAAGTAGCCGCGTCAGCCCCGCCCGCCACCGGATGCCACCAGAGAAGGGATGTTTGCAGGCATGTCAAACTCCTGAGCAGGCAGAGGGGAGGATACGGACATGTCCGAGATGCTGGCCTTCGGAGAGCAGGTTCTCGCCAGCCAGCCGTTCAGCGTGCTCATGGGCGCCAGGCTGACGGTATGGACCCCGGAGCAGACGGAGCTGGTGATCCCCGTGCGCGACGACCTCAAGCAGCAGTACGGGTTCCTGCATGGCGGCGTGGTGAGCTACGCGGCGGACAACGCAATGGCGTTCGCCGGCGGGGCGGCGTTCGGCCAGGGCGTGGTGACGCAGGAGTTCAAGATCAACTACGTGAGGCCCGCGGTGGGCGAGGCGCTGGTCGCCCGGGCGACCGCCAAGGCGGTGGGCAGGCGGCAGGCGGTCTGCCGCTGTGAGGTCTACGTGGTGCAGAACGGCGAGGAGAAGCTGTGTGCCCTGGCCCAGGGGACGATCGCCCCGGTGGACCGGGGGCCCATGTAACCGGACTGGATGGACGCGCACCGCGCGAAAAAGCTGCCTGTCGGAGCGGATGACCCGCCCGGCAGGCAGTTTTCGTCATCGGCCCTGATCAGCAGGGTCGGCGGGACAGCTGACCGCATCCCCCCACCCCAGCACCATCTCCCCGAACGGGCCCACACCCAGCAGACCCGCCGTCCAGAGGAAGGCCCGGTCCCGCTCCGAGAGCTGATCCAGCCGCATCCAGCGCACATCGACCAGCACCTGTCGGTCGCCTTCGTACTCGGGATCCCGCCCCAGCCGGGGCTCCTGGTCGCCGATGTCCACGAGGAACGTATAGTGCCGGTCGTCGGGGCCGTAGGTCACCACGCTGGTGGGCCGGACCACCCTGCCGACCACATGGCACTCCTCGGCCAGCTCCCTGAGGGCGGCCTCGGCCGGCGACTCCCCGTCCAGGATCGCGCCGCCGGGGAGGCACCACCACTCCGCCCCTCCCTGCCGGTGCTTGACCATCAGGACCTCACACCCGCGATGCACGATGACCTGGGCGCGTGACACGGGCTGTACCCCCCACACGCAGTCATGCAGTTGGCCTTATTTCACCCGCAGCGCCCAGCGGCGGGTGAGGTCGCCCATCTCGTGAAACCCCTTGCCCGCGGCGATGCCGGCCAGGGCTTCCTCGTAGTGCTCCGGCAGCCACGTGGCGCCGGCGATCACCGTCACCCCCGTGCCGGCGAACGCCTCGGGGTAGAGCGGCGTGCTGGGCCCGATCACCACCACGTCCCGGGCCTTCGTGCACCAGGGCAGCACCTTCTCCAGGGTGCCGTTGGTCACCGCAGACCCGGTGACGAAGACCACGTCACACAGCGGCAGCAGCTCCGGCTGCTGCTCCTCCGGGCAGATGCCGGGCTCGCCTTCCAGCGACCGGTCGAAGACGACGATCCGGGCCACCCGCCCCGCCACCTTGCGGTGGACCGAGCGGATGAACCCGATGAGCCCCACGGTGTCGCCGGGGCGGACGGGCACCGTCGTCATCGCATCGGGGTCTGCCAGGCAGCGGTCCGGGTCGGGCTGCGCCACGGCGTTGCAGACCGCCATCCCCAGCGCCCGCGACACCAGGTCGGGCGCCTTCAGCCCGGCCGCCAGCTCGATCGCGGGCATCCCGACGAACCGGGACGGATCCGGCAAGACCGGCAGCACCGCACGCCGCTCCCCCGGCAGGGCGTAGGCCGCGCCGAGCTCGCCGCTGTCCAGCAGCACGCCGACCAGGTGGTTCCCGATCCTGACCTCCTGCACCCGCTTGCCCGCCAGGTCCGGGGCGGCGGCCTCGTACAGACGTTCCAGCAGCATCGTTGGCTACCTCGCTTTCTGCGTATGCGGCTCCTCCACCCGCAGCGTCAGGCTGGTGCGCCCCTTCAGGTGCTTGAAGTGCGCCCCGGCGGCGATCTGCGCAAGGGCCTCGTCGGGATCTGCGACCTGCCAGCGGAAGCCGGCGAGCACCGTCACCCCGGAGCCGGCGAACGCCTCGGGATACAGCGGCGTGCTGGGGCCGATCAGCACGATCTCCCGCGCCCGCGTGCAGTAGGTGAGCAGCCGCTCCAGGGTGCAGTTGATCAGCGCGGAACCGGTGATGAAGACCAGATCGCACTGCGGCATTAGCTCCGGCTGCCGCTCCTCGGGGTAGACGTCCTCCTGGTCCTCCTGCGACCGGTCGAAGATGATCGTGCGCGCAGCCTCCGCCTGGACCCGCCGGACCACGGTGCCGACGTAGCCCACGAACCCCACCGTGTCGGTGGCGCGGGCAGGCACGGCCGCGGCTGCGTCGGGGTCGACCAGGCAGCGGGACGGGTCGGGCTCGGCCACCGCGTTGCAGAGGGCGAGCCCCAGCGCCCGGTCGAAGGTGGTCTGCCCCGGGAGGCAGCGCCGGGCCACGGCCAGGGCGGGCCGCCCCGCCAGGGCGGCGAGTCCGACGGCGGTCTCTTCCACCGGCGGCGAGCCCCCCTGGCGCTCCCCCGGCAGGTGGTAGCCGGCGCCGAACCGGCCGTCATCCAGCACCGCGCCGACGATCTTCGGACCGATCCGCACCGCCCGCACCCGCCGGCCCGAGAGACCCGGCGACGCGGCTTCCAGCACCCGTTCCAGCAGCACTGCATCTACCTCGCTTCCGTCACGATGATGCGGCGCCCGTCCGGCAGCGCCACCACGTCGATGGGCATCTGGTAGAGCGCCTGCAGGTGCTCCGGCGTCATCACCTCGGCCGCGGGCCCCGCCCGGTAGACCTGCCCCTCCCGCAGCATGACCACCCGGTCGGCGAAGGCCAGGGCCAGGTTCGGGTCGTGCATGGCCACCAGGACGCCCACGCCCCGCTCCCGGGTGATGCGCCGCACGATCGCCATGATGGCGTGCTGGTTGGAGAAGTCCAGGTGCGACGTGGGCTCGTCCATCAGGAGGTAGGGCGTCTCCTGCGTCAGCGCCCGGGCGATCAGCACCAGCTGCCGCTCCCCGCCGCTGATCTGCATGTAGTCGCGCCCCGCCAGGTGGGCGATGCCCACCGCCTCCATGGCGGCCCGGGCGGCGGCGAAGTCCCGCCGGCCCGGCCGGGAGATCAGGCTCAGGTGCGGGTTGCGCCCCATCACCACCAGTTCTTCTACGCCATACGGGAAAACCCCTTGATGCTCCTGGGGCACGAAGGCGATGCGCCGGGCCACGGCCGGGCGGGGGCTGAGGGCCACGTCGTGCCCGTCCACCCGGATCGACCCGGCCTGCGGCCGCAGGATGCCGTTCACCAGCCGGATCAGAGTGGTCTTGCCCGACCCGTTGCGCCCGAGCAGGCAGGTGATGGACCCCTCCGGCACGGCGAAGCTGGCGCCGCGGATCACCTCCGCCCCCCGGTAGCCGAAGCGGACCGCTTCCATCTCGATGGCCATCGCCTACCGCCACGCCTCCCTTCTGCCGGTGATCAGGAGGTAGCCGAAGAAGGGCGCGCCGATGGCCGAGGTGAGGATGCCCACCGGGATCTCGGCGGTGGTGAGCGAGCGGGCCAGGTCGTCCATCAGCAGCATGAACCCGGCGCCGAAGAGCATGGCCACCGGCATGGACCGGTCGTGGTCGGCCCCGGCCAGCATGCGGGCGATGTGGGGCACCACCAGGCCCACCCAGGAGATCGTGCCCGCGGCGCTGACGGCCCCCGCCACCATCAGCGTGGCGGCCGCGATGAGGAGCGGGCGCATCACCCGCACGTTCACCCCCAGGGAGAGCGCCTCCTCGTCGCCCAGGGAGAGGATGTTCAACTTCCACGAGGTCAGGAGGAGCAGGACGGCCCCGGGCAGCACGGTCAGCACCAGGCTGCGCACGACAGGCCACGACGCCCGGTAGAAGCCGCCCATCAACCAGAACACGATGGCGGGCAGCTGCTCGTAGGGGTCAGCCACGTACTTCAGGAAGGAGAGCGCCGCCCCGAAGAAGGCCGAGACCACCATGCCTGCCAGCACCAGCATCACCACGGACTGCCCCCGGGCGGCCCGGGCGATGCCGTAGGTCAGCGCGACGGCGGCCACGCCGGAGCAGAAGGCCCAGGCCTGGATGCTGCCCCCGCCCGGCAGCAGGATGCCGATGGCCGCGCCCAGCGCCGCGCCCGAGGAGACGCCGAGCACATCAGGGGAGACCAGCGGGTTGCGGAACATGCCCTGGAACAGGGTGCCGGCGCCGGCCAGGGCGACGCCGGTGAGCGCCGCCAGGAGGATGCGCGGCAGCCGGATGTAGTAGAGCACCCGGGCCGCCTCCCCCGCCGTCTGCGGGTCGAACTGGAGCGTCGCGATCTGCCACAGGATCCCCAGCACCTCGCCCGGGGCGATGGCGTAGCGGCCCATGCCGAAGGAGAGCAGCACCACGGCCGCCGTGAACAGTCCCGATAGGATGAGGGCCCGCCACCTGCGGGCGGGCCGTGCTTCGCCGTTACTCATCCAGCGTTCCACCGAGCGCCGTGAAGCTCTTGCCGAAGAAGGTTTCGTGGAAGGTGTCGACTTCCTTCAGCAGGTCCACGTCGGCCATCCGCTCGGGGTAGAGCGTGTGGGCCAGCCAGAGCATGCCCAGGATCGAGCGGGGCTCCGGGTAGTCCCACGGGTCCATGCTGTGCGGGAACATGTAGACCCGGCCGTCCTGCACCGCCTTCACGGTCTGCAGCTGCGGGTTGGTCAGGATCTCCTCCGTGGTGCAGTCGCAGTACTGCACCGCCACGATGACGTCGGGGTTCCAGGCGACCACCTGCTCGGCGGAGACCTCGGAGAAGCCGCCCTGCAGCTCGGCGCCGACGTTGATACCGCCGGCCGACTCGATGATGAAGTGCTGGTACATCGTACCCGGCACCGTGGAGAAGACGCCGCTGGAGCCGACCATGTAGACCCGGAGCTTCTCCGCCTCAGGGATCGAACCCACCTTCTCCTTCAGCATGGCGAGGGTGTCTTCGTAGTAGGCGATCATCTTCCGGGCCTGCTCCTGCGTGCCCATGATCTCGCCCAGCAGGGTGACGGCCTCCTTCATCTGCTCCAGGCTCTCGGGGATCAGCACGACCACCGGGATGCCCTGCGACTCCAGCTGCTGGATGACGGGCTCGGTGTCGGCGCCGTGCCAGATGAAGACCACGTCGGGCTTCACCGCCACCATCTGCTCGACGTTGAGGCCCTTCTTGTTGCCCACGCCGGGCAGGTCGGTGATGCCGGGGAAGACCTTCGTCAGGAACTCGGACTTCTGCGAGGAGGTGTCCACGCCGGCGATCTTGTCGCGCCCGCCGGCCGAGATCACCAGCAGGGTGGACGGCCGCCAGGTGGTGATGACCCGGTTCACCTCGGCGGGGATGGTCACCGTGCGGCCGGCCTGGTCGACGATGGTGCGGGTGGCCGATTGCGGCTCAGCCGCGGGCTCGGGGCTGGCCGGCTCGGGATTGGCCGCCGGCTCTGGGGTGGTCGCCGGAGCCGGGCTGGATGCCGGCTGGGGGTTGGCGGCCGGGCTGGTGGTCGGTTCGGGGGTGGTCGTCGGGGCCGGGGACGGAGCCGTCTGGGTCGCAGGCGACGCGGGCTCGTTGTGGCCGGTCTGGGCAGACTTCGAGCCGCCGCAGGCGCTGATCAGCGGCAGCACCAGGAGCAGCGCCAGGATCGGCGCGACGATGCGGACCTTCCGCGAGCGACGTGACATGTCGTCTCCTCCTTGACATCGCCGTTATGTCGATTCTTGCATAACGATCCACCCTCAGGTAAGCACTCCGTCAAAGTTCTGTCAAGCATGGAAGGGATCGCGAGTCCCGGGTGAGAACCCTCAAGACCGGGGTGATTGTCGGAATGGCCCGCCTACCGCCGCAACACCGGCTTTTCCTGCTTCTGCTGGGCGTCGGGCTCGCGCCCTGGCTCATCCTGCCCGCGTCCGGCCTCGCGCCTCGCCCCCTGGCGTGGGCGGCGCTCCCGATGGCCCTCCTCCTCTACCTGCTGGCGCTCCGCGTCGCCCGGCCGATCGGCGAGGTGCTGGCCCTGGCCCGCCGCCTGCGGGAGGGCGATCTGGGGGCCCGGGCGGTGCTGCAGCCGGGGACCGACTGGTTCCTGCTGGCCCGCACCCTGAGCGACCTGGCGGAGCAGCTCGACACGGTGACCTGGAGCCTGGAGGAGCAGGTGGCGGCGCGCACCGCGGCGCTCGCCCGCAAGGCGGACCAGCTGCGTGCGGTGGGGCAGGTGGGGCAGCAGGTGGCGGCCGTGCTGGAGCCGGACGTGCTGCTCCACTTCGTCACGCGGGTCATGCGAGGCACGTTCGGCTACGACGTCGTGGCCGTGCTGCTACAGCACCGCGACTACCTGGTGCTGGCCGCCTGCGCGGCCCGGGGGCGTGAGGAGGTGCCCCTGGGGCGCGCCTTCCCGCTGGTGGGACCCAACCCGTCTCCGCTCGCGCGGGCGCTGGCTGATCAGCCGCCCGACGACGGGCCAGCCCGGGCCGACGCCGCCGGGGCCGACAGCCCGCCGGAAAGCGCCGCACCCACGCCCCTGCTGCCGGACATGGCCGTCGAGGCCGAGATGGCCATTCCCATCCGGCTGGCCGACCGCACCCTGGGCCTGATGGTGGTGCAGAGCCTCAGCCCCGACCCCTTCGACGAGGAGGACCACTTCACCGTGCAGACCATCGCCGGGCAGGTGGCCGTCGCCCTGGAGAACGCCCGCCTGCTGGAGGCCGAGCGGCAGCTGCGGGGCCTGGCCGTCGTGGAGGAACGCAACCGGATGGCCCGGGAGATCCACGACACCCTGGCGCAGGGGTTCATGGGGATCATCATGCAGCTACGGGCGATGGAGGCGGCGGCCGATCCGGAGACCGCCCGCTTCCACCGGGAGGCGGCGCTGACGCTGGCGCAGGAGTCGCTCCAGGAGGCCCGGCGCTCGGTCTGGAACCTGCGCCCCCGCCCGCTGGAGGACCGGCGGCTGTCGGAGGCGCTGGCCGCCGAGCTGGCCGCCCTGCAGCGGCAGGTCGGGCTGTCGGGGCAGTTCACGGCCCGGGGCGCGGTCGACGACCTGGCGCCGCACGTCGAGGCGGCCCTGCTGCGCATCGCGCAGGAGGCGATGCGCAACGCCGTCAAGTACGCGCAGGCCACCCGGCTCGACGTGCGCCTCGCGGAGGCCGGCGGCGAGGTCACCCTGCAGGTGGCCGACGACGGCGTGGGCTTCGATCCGGCCTGCCCGCCGCGGCCCGCCGGCGGCGGGTTCGGGCTGGGCATGATGGCCGAGCGGGCGCGCCAGGTGGGTGGGAGTCTGGAACTGGATACGAGACCGTGGGCCGGTTGCCGCGTGGTGGTCCGCGTTCCCCTGCGAAAGGGTGGGTGAGATGGCGATTCGGTTGGTGGTGGTCGACGACCACCGCGTCGTGCGGGCCGGCCTGGTCGCCCTGCTGCGCCAGTCGCCGGGCCTGGAGGTGGTGGGCGAGGCCGGCGACGGTCGGGAAGCCCTGGAGGTGGTGGCCGCCGTCCAGCCCGACGTGGTGCTGATGGACATCCAGATGCCGGTGATGGACGGCGTTGAGGCCACCCGGCAGATTCGCAGCCGCTTCCCCGGCGTCGAGGTGCTGGTGCTCACCACCTACGACGACGACGAGCTGATCTGGGGCGGCCTCCAGGCCGGGGCGAAGGGCTACCTGCTGAAGGACGCCCCGCCGCAGGATCTGCTGCGGGGAATCGAGACGGTTGCCCGGGGGCAGTCGCTTCTCCCGCCGGAGATCGCGGCCAAGCTGGTGCAGGTGATCAGCCAGGGCGGGCCGGCGGCCCGGCAGGAGCCGGCGGAGGGGCTGACGGAGCGCGAGAGCGAGATCCTGCGGCTCATCGCCTCGGGCGCGGCCAACAAGGAGATTGCCGCCGCGCTCTGCATCAGTGAGAACACGGTGAAGACCCATATCTCCAACCTGTTTCAGAAGCTGGGGGCGCGCGACCGTACGGAGGCAGTCACCCGTGCGCTCACGCGCGGCTGGCTCAGGCTGTAGGGGGCGGAGCACCCGACTGGGTGCCCCGCCCCCCGTGCCGTAGAAGCACCGTGGCAGCCGCTCGCCCGCTGCCGGATCCAGTGTGTTCCAGTGGCCAGAGGAATATGGGGAAATCCTCCCCCTGTTTTTCACGAAATGAAGGGAAAGGCTCCCCGTATTGTTGTTATGTCAACTTGGCGGCGGCGAACTTCAGGTCGAACGCTGTCGTACCCTGTCGAAATCGCCTTCTGCGAAACCGGATCGCCTGGCTTGCGGTGCCGCGAACCCCTCCGGGCGGCGCGATATGGTGCCGGATTCCCTGCACTTCGTGAAAAAAACAGGGAAATTCTCCCCATATTCCCAGGAGCCCCGTTTTCGGTGGTCGGGACGAGCAGCGTGCGCACCCTGTCGGCCTTCTCCTGGACCGGTCGACGCTGCTGCGGCCGGCTCCCCACGAGTGAAGAAGGGGCGGATCACCCGAATGGGTGACCCGCCCCTTCCCCCGACTGGAACCGGCGAAAACGCCCGGCCAGGCGATGGTGGGGATACCCCGGGGTGCGGTACGATCGCCTTGCAGATAAGGATGCGCGGAAGATCCGGCGTTCGCGCATGGGAGAAACAGCCCGCGATACACCACCCGCTGACAAATGGGCAGGGGGGAAACGCGGATGGCGCACCGGCTGACCGCCGTACCACACGGTGCTCAACGCCCGGGGGAGGCTGTGAACATGGACCAGATTCTGATCGACGCGCAGGGGCTGACGAAGCGGTACGGCGACGTGGTGGCCGTCCACGGATTCAGCCTGCAGGTGCGCGCCGGCGAGATCGTCGGCCTGCTGGGCCCCAACGGCGCCGGCAAGACCACGGCGATTGAGATGATGGAAGGGCTGCGGGTCCCGGATGCCGGCCAGTGCCGCGTCTGCGGCTTCGACAGCCTGCGGCAGAGCCGTGAGATCCGGCACCGCATCGGCATCGCCCTGCAGTGGGCACGGCTGCCCGAGTACGCCACCGTGCTGGAGGTGCTGACGCTGTACGCCAGCTTCTACGAAGACCCGCTGCCGGTGGGCGACCTGCTCCGGCGGTTCAGCCTGGAAGAGAAGGCCCGCACCCAGTGCAACCACCTCTCCGGCGGGCAGCGGCAGCGGCTGGCCCTGGCCGTGGCCCTCATCGGCCGGCCGGCGGTGCTCTTCTTGGACGAGCCGACCACCGGGCTGGACCCACAGGCGCGCCACGCCCTCTGGGACGTGATCCTGGGCCTGCGGGAGGAGGGGCGGGCGATCCTGCTGACCACCCACTACATGGACGAGGCGGAGCGGCTGTGCGACCGGGTGGTGGTGATGGACCACGGCCGCATCCTGGCCGAGGGGAGCCCGAGGCAGCTGGCCCGGGCGTACGGACCGGAGGCCGCGGTGGAGCTGGACCCGGGCGGCGCCCCGGTGGACCTGGCCGCGCTGGCGCGGCTGCCCGCCGTGACCGGCGTGCGGTCAGAGGACGGGCGGGTGCTGCTGCACACCGCCAACCCGCCGGCCACCCTGATGGCGCTGGCCAACTACGCCCAGGAGCACAGCCTCCCGCTCTCCGATCTGCGCACGCGCTCGGCCACGATGGAGGACGTGTTCATGGCCCTCACGGGAAGGAGGCTGCGTGACTGATGCGCAGAGCCAACCAGGTGCGGCAGGTGCTAATGCTGAACTTCCGGCAGCTGATGCGGAACCGGACCGCGTTCTTCTTCAACCTGATCATGCCCGTGCTGATGCTCCTCTATTTCGGTGCGGCCAACGGCGGCACCCACATCACCACCGTCGCCACCGTGGCGGTGGGGCTGGTGGATCAGGACGGCGGGCCCGTGGCCCGGCTGATCGAAACCGGCCTGCGCGAGTCGGGCCACTTCCGGGTGGAGGTGGGCGACGAGGCCGAGCTGATCAGGCGGCTGGACGCCGGCAAGGTCAGGGCCGTCCTGGTGCTGCCGCCCGGGCTGAGCGAGCGGGTGGCTGCCGGCACCGGCCCCAGCGAGTTGACCCTCCACTGGGACCCGACCTCCAGCGCATCGGTCGCTGCAAGGGGTGGGCTGCAGTACCTGGTTCAGAGCCTGGAGACGTTCGGCCGGGAGCCGCTGTTCACCGTGCGCGACCGGCGCCTCGACTCCACCGAGCGGCTGGGCTTCTTCGACTTCACCATGCCCGGCCTCCTGGTCTACATGGTGCTCAACGCCGGGATCATGTCGGTCGGTCCCACCATCTCCTTCCAGCGCCGGGCGGGAACGCTGCGCCACATGTTCAGCACGCCGCTGACCCTGAGCAGCTGGCTGCTGGGAACCGTGGGCAGCATCCAACTGATGGCGGTCCTGCAGTGGTTTGTGCTCTGGGGCGCGGGCATCGCGATGTTCAACGTGCACATGCCCGCCAACTTGCCAGGCACGCTCCTCATCCTGCTGCTGAGCAGCACGGCGGGCATCGGCATCGGGCTGGCCATCGCCGCCTTCGTCCGCAACGGCGAGGCCGCCATGCCGGTCTCGATCATCGTCTCTATGGGACTCAGCTTCCTGGGCGGCGCGATGCTGCCCCTGGATCAGGCCCCGGAGATCGTGCAGGCGATCATGCGGGTCATGCCCAGCTTCTATATGACCCACGCCCTCCAGCAGGTCACGATGAAGGGCCAGTCGCTCGCCACCGCCCTGCCAGACCTGGGGGTCCTGGCCGGCACGGCGGCGCTGAGCCTCAGCCTGGCCGCTTGGCGGCTGCGCCGGACCGTCGCCGCCGCCGTCTGACGGAGGCGCGGCGGCGCTCCCCCGCCCGGGGACCCCCTCAGCGCGAAGGGGCGGAGCACCCGCTTGGGTGACCCGCCCCTTTCCATACGCGGATTCTACAGCCGCTCCACCACCGTCTGCGCCTGGGTGAAGAGCAAGAGGTAGTCCGGGCCGCCGGCCTTCGAGTCGGTGCCGCTCATGTTGAACCCGCCGAAGGGCTGGGCCCCGACGATCGCGCCGGTGCACTTCCGGTTGAAGTAGAGGTTCCCGACCATGAACTCCTGCCGGGCCAGTTCCAGGTTCTCCCGGCTGCGGGTGTAGACCGCCCCGGTCAGGCCGTACTCGGTCCCGTTGGCGATGCGGAGGGCGTGGGCAAAGTCGTCCGCCTTGATGAAGGCCAGCACCGGGCCGAAGATCTCCTCCTGGGCGATCCGGGCGGTGGGCGCCACGTCGGCGAAGATCGTGGGCTCCACGTAGTAGCCGCCCGGCAGGGCGTTGCCGCCGGTCACCAGCCGGCCCTCGGACTTGCCGATCTCGATGTACTCCAGGATCTTCTGCTGGAACCGGGCCGCGGCGACGGGGCCGACGTCGGTCTCCCGGTCGGTGGCCGGACCGACCTTCAGCGCCCGGGTCCGGGCCACCACCCGCCCCAGCAGCTGGTCGTAGACGTCAGCCGTCACGATCGCCCGGGAGCAGGCGGAGCACTTCTGGCCGGAGAAGCCGAAGGCCGAGGTGACGATGCCCGCCGCGGCCTCGTCGAGGTCGGCGGTGCCGTCCACGATGATGGCGTCCTTGCCGCCCATCTCCGCGATCACGCGGCGCAGGAAGATCTGCCCCGGCTGCACCTTGGCCGCCTTCTCGTAGATCTGGCAGCCCACGTGGCGGGAGCCGGTGAAGTTGATGAACCGGACCTCCCGGTGGGTGGTGAGGTAGTCGCCCACCTCGACCGGGTCGGCGTAGAGCAGGTTGGCCACGCCCGGGGGCAGCCCGGCCTCCTCCAGCACCTCGAAGAGCTTGGCGGCGATGACGGGCGCCTCGGTGGAGGGCTTGACCACCACCGTGTTGCCGGTGACGATCGCCGCGGCCGTCATCCCCGTCAGGATCGCCAGCGGGAAGTTGAACGGGCTGTGCACAACCCCCACGCCCAGGGGCCGGTAGTAGAGGTGGTTCTCCTCGCCGGGGATGCGGGTGAGCTCCTGCGGGGCGGCCAGCTTCAGCATCTGCCGGCCGTAGTACTCCAGGAAGTCGATGGCCTCCGCGGTGTCGGCGTCCGCCTCGACCCAGTTCTTGCCCACCTCGTGGCTCAGCCAGGCGGACAGCTCGTGCTTGCGGCGCCGCATCACCGCGGCGGCCTTGAAGAGGATGCGCGCCCGGACCTCGGCCGGGGTCCGGCTCCAGGCCGGGAAGGCCTCGAGGGCGGCGTCCACCGCCACCTCGGCCTCGGCCAGGCCGCCCCGGGCGGCGTAGCCCACCACCTGGTCGGGCCGGGAGGGGTTGACCGACGTGATGGACTCGGGCGCGTCGACGCGCCGCCCGCCGATGATCATCGGATAGCGCTTGCCCAGCTGGGCGCTCACGCACGCCAGGGCCCGCTCGAACTCGGCGGCCACGGCCGGGTTGCTGAAGTCGCTCAAGGGTTCAGGGCGATAGGGGACCATCCAGGCACCTCCTAGGGCTTCATCAAGTTTGCGAGGACGAACCAGACGTTGGCCGGCCGCTCCGCCAGCCGCCGCACGAAATAGGGATACCAATAAGTCCCGAAGGGGACGTAGACGCGCGTGCGGTAGCCCTCGCCGGCCAGCTGCCGCTGCAGCTCGGTGCGGATGCCGTAGAGCATCTGGAACTCGAACTGGTGCCGCGGGATGGCGTGCTCCTCCACAAACCGCTTCGTGAAGGCGATGATGGCCTCGTCGTGGGTGGCCACCGCCGTGTAGCACCCTGCGGACAGATGCTGGGCGATGAGCCGCTTGAACGCCTCGTCCGTGTCCGCCTTCTTCGGATAGGCCACGGACGGGGGCTCCAGGTAGGCACCCTTGACCAGGCGGACGTTCATGCCCAGTTCGGCCAGCTCCTGCAGGTCCTTGGGGCTCCGGTACAGGTAAGCCTGGATTACCGTGCCCACGTTGGGCTCACGGGCATACAGCCGCTTCACCACGTCGAGGGTCGCGTCGACGGTATCGCTGGCCTCCATGTCGATCCGGATGAAGTTGCCGGTGCGCTTCGCGATGTCCTGCAGCTGCGTCAGGTTCTCCATCGCCGCCTCGGCGCCGATCGCCAGCCCGAGCTGGGTCGGCTTCACCGAGAGGTTCGCGTCCAGCCGCTCGCGATGGATCGCCTCCAGGATGGCGGCACAGCCCTCGGCCATGGTGCGGGCGTCCTCGCGGGTGGTGACGCCCTCGCCGAGCAGGTCCAGCGTGACGGCCAGGCCCTGCTCGTTGAGCTTGCGGGCAGTCTCGACGGCGTCCTGGAGCGTGACGCCGGCCACGAAGCGGCTGGCGCCCAGCTTCAGCCCGTGCCGGGTCATGAGGCCGGTCATGAGGCGGTTACCGGCCATCGAGAGAATGGCCTTGCGAGCAAGCGTTGACACGTCAGTCAGCCCCCTCCCCCATGATTTTCTTTATGCCGAATGACAAGCAACGACCATGCCAGACAGCCCCGGCGAGCACACCGGGCGCCGCGCCCCTTGCGTCAGGCTGCGCAGCAGCGGGATCGCACGACCGCGCCCGAGATTGTCAACGAAAAGTGTGCAGCCGCGCAGAACATACTGTTCAACTGCGGCCGATAGTTGTACATTGATTGAACAGGTGTACAAGCTGTCTGGACACTGCTGTCGGAGGTGCAGCCATTGGGGAGGGACCTTCTGAGCGCCAGCGTGCGGCCGCTGCTGGATCTGATCGACCTCGCCGTCACCATCGTGGACGCCGAGGGCCGGGTCGTGGCGTGGAACGCCCGCGCCGAGCGGCTCTACGGCATCGCCGCCCGTGACATCCTCGGCCGGGAGATCACCGGCTTCTTCACCCCGGCGTCGCTCATGGTCCGCCGGGTGCTGGAGACCGGCCAGCGGGTGGAGTGGACCTACCACCAGCCCCGGCCCGGCATCTTCGTGCTGGTCTCGGCCGCACCGGTGCTGCAGGACGGGAAGATGGCCGGTGCGATGGCGGTGGAGCGGGACGTGACCGACCTGGTGGAGCTCTCGGGCGAGCTGACGCGGGCCCGGGGGCAGGTGGCCGCCCTGGAGCAGCGGCTCTCGGCTCCGCCTGTGCCGGCCCCGCCGGCCGCCGACCCGTTCCACGCCATCAAGGGCCGCCACCCCGCCATCCGCAAGGCGGTCCACCTGGCCTCGCTGGTGGCCACCACGGACGCCACCACGCTGATCCGGGGCGAGAGCGGCGTCGGCAAGGAGCTGTTCGCCCGGGCCATCCACCAGGCCTCGCGGCGGCGCGACGGCCCCTTCGTGGTGCTCAACTGCGGCGCCATCCCCGTGACGCTCCTGGAGAGCGAGCTCTTCGGCTACGCCCCGGGCGCCTTCACCGGCGCCAGCCCCAAGGGCCAGGGCGGCAAGCTGGAGCTGGCCCACGGGGGTACCCTCTTCCTGGACGAGGTGGGCGAGCTGCCCCCCGAGGCGCAGGTGAAGCTTCTCCGGTTCCTGGAGGACCGGAAGTTCTACCGCGTCGGCGGCTCGGTGCCCATCTCCGTCGACGTCCGGGTGGTGGTCGCCACCAACCGCGACCTGGAGGACCTGGTCCGCCAGGGGCGGTACCGGGACGACCTCTACTGGCGGCTCAATGTCTTCACCCTCGACATCCCGCCGCTCCGGGAGCGGAAGGAGGACATCGCCGAGCTGGTGCAGCGCTTCCTGCACGAGTTCTGCGTGCGCTACGACCGGCAGCCGGTGGATGTGCACCCGGCGGTGATCCAGGCGCTGATGGAGCACCCGTGGCCGGGCAACGTGCGCGAGCTGCGCAACGCCGTCGAGCGCATGGTGATCCTGGCCACGGACGGCGCCGTCGGCCCGGAGCTCCTCCCGGCCATCCTGGGATCCGGCCGCAGGGAGGAGCCGGCGGCAGGAGCGCCTGCCCCCGCGGGGCCCGCCTTGTCCGCCCCGCCCGGCGAGCGGGAGGAGATCCTGTCCGCCCTGGCAGCGACGCGGCATAACCGCAGCGCCGCAGCGCGGCTCCTGGGCATCTCCCGGGGCACCCTCTACAACCGCATGCGCCGGCTCGGGCTCATGACAGGCCCAGATCCAACTCCTGCCCAATCCCCCTAGCCACGGCGCGCTCGTACATGATCCGGCCGACCACGACGTCCATGGCGGCCAGCCCCACTGACTTGAAGACCGTGATCTCGTCGGGCGACACCCGCCCCGGCTTCTTGCCGGCCGCGATCTCCCCCAGCTCGGCGTGGATGTCCTCGGGCCGGAAGAGGCCGCTGCGCACCGGGATCACCAGGTCGCCGCTCTCCTCCAGCGCGACCGCGCGCGACTCTACCACCACCTTCGCCGCCGGGCTGATCACGCCGGGCGGCAGCTCCTGCATGGTAGGCCGGAAGGAGCCGATGGCGTTCAGGTGCATGCCCGGCTCCACCAGGCCGGCGGGGAAGACGGGCGTCAGGGAGTCCGTGGCGGTCACCACGATGTCGGCCCCCCGCACCACGTCCTCCGGGGTGAGGCAGACCACCAGGCGGGGCTGCCGCCCGGGCGGGAGCTGCTCCGCGATGGCCCGGGTGCACCGGTAGGCCTTGTCCGGGTTGCGGTTGTAGAGCCGCACCTCCCGGATGTCTCTCACCGCCATGATCCCCCGGAGCTGCATGGGCGCCTGCCCGCCGGTGCCGATGATCGCCACCGTGTGGGCATCCTCCCGCGCCAGCAGCCGCGTGGCCAGCCCGGTGGCCGCGCCCGTGCGCAGGGCGGTCAGGTAGGAGGCCTCCAGCAGGGCGACGGGCTCCGCCGTCCTCACGTCGGCCAGCACCAGCACCCCGGAGACGGCGGGCCTGCCCAGCTCCTTGTTCCGGGGGAAGAACGAGACGAACTTCACCCCCAGGCCTCCGGCCCGCGCCACCAGGGCGGGCATGAACAGGCTGGTGCCATGGCTCTCGGGCACGGGCACGGCGAGGCGGGTGGGCGCGTCGGCCCGCCCGGCCGAGAACTCGGTCAGCGCGGTGGCCACGGCGTCGATGGCCTCTTCCATGGTCAGGATCCCCATCAGGTCACGAGCCCCAAGGATGCGCACTGCACTTCCTCCTGACTCGGGCGGGTCCGCTGTCGCCTCGACGCGGACCCGCTCTCCGTTCTGCTTCTGCAACCGGCCCCCGGCCGCCGCGGAGGCACCGCCAGGGCGGGGGCCGCCGTCGGCTGGGCGGGGCCGGCGCCCGCTCAGCGGCGTCCGCCCAGGTAGGCCGCCACCACCTGGTCGTTCCGGGCGAGCTCATTCGCCGGCCCTTCCAGGGTGACGCTGCCGGTCTCGATCACGTAGGCGCGGGTGGCCAGCCGCAGGGCGGAGCGGGCGTTCTGCTCCACGACCAGGACGGTCACGCCCTGCCGGTTGATCTCCCGCACGGTCTGCATGATGAACTGGACCAGGTTGGGGGCCAGCCCCATGGAGGGCTCGTCCAGCATCAGCAGCCGGGGGCGGGCCATCAGCGCCCGGCCCACGGCCAGCATCTGCTGCTCGCCGCCCGAGAGGGTCCCGGCCAGCTGGTGCCGCCGCTCCCGCAGGCGGGGGAACATGTCGTAGACCCGGGCCATGTCCTCCTGGATCCGGGCCTTCTGGCCCCGGGCCAGGAAGGCGCCCATCTCCAGGTTCTCCTCCACGGTGAGCGGGCCGAAGATGCGCCGCCCTTCGGGCACCTGGACGATGCCCAGCTTCACGATCTCCTCCGGCGGCCTGCCGACGATGGAGCGCCCCCCGAACCGCACATCCCCCTGCCGGGGCCTGAGGAGGCCGGAGATGGTCCTGAGCGTGGTGGACTTGCCGGCGCCGTTGCCGCCCAGCAGCGCCACCACCTCGCCCTCCTCCACGGTGAGGCTGATCCCCTTGAGGGCTTCGATGGACCCGTAGAACGTGTGCACGTCGTGGAGTTCCAGCATGGCCATCGCTACGCCCCCTCCTCCTCTTCCCGGCCGAGGTACGCCTCGATCACCAGGGGGTTGTCCCGCACGGACTCGGGATCGCCTTCGGCGATCTTCTCCCCGTGGTCCAGCACCACCAGCCGGGAGGAGATCCGCATCACCAGGCCCATGTCGTGCTCGATCAGCAGGGGGGTGACCCCGCTGCCGCAGATCTTGTGGATCAGCTCCATCAGCGACTCCTTCTCGGCGGGGTTGAGGCCCGCCGCCGGCTCGTCCAGCAGCAGGAGCTTGGGCTGGGAGGCCATCGCCCGGGCGATCTCCAGCCGGCGCTGGGCGCCGTAGGGCAGGTTCTTGGCCAGCCGGTGCGCCTGGTCCTTCAGCCCCACGAACTCCAGCCAGTGGAGGGCCAGCTCCCGCACCCGCCGCTCCTCCGCCCGCTGGGAGGGCAGGCGGAGCATGCTGGCGAACAGGCCCGCGCTCGTCCGGCAGTGGGTGCCCGCCATCACGTTCTCCAGGGCCGTCAGGTTGGGGAAGAGGCGCAGGTTCTGGAAGGTCCGCGCCATGCCGAGGACGGTCCGCCTGTGAGGGCGCAGCCCCAGCACGGAGCGGCCGTCGAACTCGATCTCGCCCGAGACCGGCCGGTAGAAGCCGGTGATGCAGTTGAAGACCGACGTCTTCCCGGCGCCGTTGGGCCCGATGAGGCTGACGATCTCGCCCGCGTCCACGTGGAAGGAGAGGTCCCGGATGGCCGTGAGGCCGCCGAACTTCAGGGTGACATTGGCCACGCGCAAGAGCGGCATCGGCTACACCTCCCGTTCCCTGCCGGACCGGGCGGGCCAGAGGCCCACCGGCCGGAAGAGCATGAGCAGCACCAGGGCGGCGCCGAAGACCAGGTAGCGCCAGTCCGCAACATTCCGGAGCAGCTCCGGCAGCAGGATGACCAGGGCGCCGCCGAGGATCACGCCGGGCACGCTGCCCATGCCGCCCATGACCACGGCCATGAGCACCGTCACCGACTGCATGAAGCTGAAGCTGTTGGGCGAGACGGCGGTCATCTTTACGGCGAAGAAGGCCCCCGTGAGCCCGCCCCAGAAGGTGCCGGTCATGTAGGCCAGCAGCTTGTAGCCCAGGGTGTTGATACCCATCGCCTCCGCGGCGTCCTGGTCCTCCCGCAGGCAGGCCCAGGCCCGCCCCACCCGGGAGTTGCCGAGGTGCGCCATCGCGACGGTGGTGAGCACCACCAGAACCAGCATGACGAAGTACATGTTGCGGGGCTGCCCCAGCGACAGGCCGAAGACCTTCGGGGCCATGATGCCGAAGATGCCGGTGGGGCCGCCTGTGATCTTCAGGTTGTTGGCGGTGATGCGGATGATCTCGCCGAAGCCCAGGGTCACCATGGTCAGGTAGTCGCTGCGCAGGCGCAGCACCGTCATGCCGATGAGGAGACCCAGCAGCATGGCGAACAGGCCGGCGGCCGCCAGGGCCTGCCAGAAGTTCACGTGAAAGGTCCTGGTCAGGATGCCGAGGGTGTAGGCGCCCACGGCGAAGTACGCGGCGTAGCCCAGGTCCAGCAGGCCGGCGTAGCCCACCACCACGTTGAGGCCCAGGGCGAGGCACATGTAGAACAGCATCAGAATGGCGACGTCCAGCACGTAGGGGCTCGAGGAGACGAAGGGCAGCGCCACCGCCGCCGCGAGCAGGAGGACGACGCCTGCGGTCCGGGCGAGGCGGCCCCGGCCGGGTCCCGCGCTGCGGACGTTTCCCGTGTTCATGGCTACATCCTCCCTGCGGTCCTCTCACCCAGCAGGCCGGTGGGCTTGAAGACCAGGATCAAAATCAGGGCCCCGAAGGCGAAGACGTCCTTCCACTGGCCGCCCACGGCGCTGGTGCCGAAGACCTCCAGCACCCCGAGCAGCATGCCGCCGAGCATCGCGCCGGGCAGGTTGCCGATGCCGCCCAGCACCGAGGCGGTGAACGCCTTGAGGCCCACGAGGAAGCCCATGAGGAAGTTGATCTGGCCGTAGTAGAGCCCGGCCATCACGCCGGCGGCCGCCGCCATGATGGAGCCCAGGAAGAACCCCATGGAGATCATCCGGTTGGCGTTGATGCCCATGAGCTGGGCCGCCTCCCGGTCGAAGGCCACCGCGCGCATCGCCTTGCCCCAGACGGACTTCTCCACGAAGAGGTGCAGCCCGGCCATGAGGAAGAGCGCCATGGCGAAGATCGCCAGGTGGGCGTAGCCGATGTGCACGCCGAACAGGTCGAAGCCGGCGCGGCCCAGGGTCACCGGGTAGACCCGGAAGCTCGCGCCCCAGGGCTTGAACACCATCACGGCGTTCTCGAGGAAGAGCGACATCCCCAGGGCGGTGATCAGCAGGATGATGCGGGGGGAGCCTCGCAGGGGCCGGTAGGCGATCCGCTCCACCAGCACGCCCAGGCCGCCGGTGAGCGCCATGGCGGTCAGCATGGCCGCCAGGATCCCCGTCACGCCGGTTCCCAGGAAGGTCTTGCCCAGCAGCAGGAGGGCGCTGTAGCCGAAGAAGGCGCCCAGCATGTACAGGTCGCCGTGGGCGAAGTTGATCAGCCGGATGATGCCGTAGACCATGCTGTAGCCCAGGGCGACCAGCGCGTAGAATGAGCCGATGACCAGTGCGTTGAGCAGTTGTTCCAGTACCTGTGACATATTCGCACCCTTTCATGGGGTTGGCAGGGGCCCACGGCCTCGGGTCGTGGGCCCCGTCTCTGCGCCGCCCGGCTTACCGGGGAGCGCGCTGCACAACGGTGAACTCGCCGTCCTTGACCTCCAGCACGATGAAGTAGCCGTCCTTGCGGTTGCCGGTCTCGGTGAACGAGATGGGCCCGCTGATGCCTTCGATGTTGATGCCGCGAATCGCCTTGGCCACCGCCGCCCGGTCGGTGGTGCCGGCCTGCTTGATGGCCTCCGCGACCACGTTCGCGGCGTCATAGGCATGGACGCTGTAGGGGCCGGGCTCGCCGTACTTCTCCCGGTACCGCGGGACCCACTCGTTGGAGCCGGTGAAGTCGAAGGCGCCCGGGCTGGTGGTGATGGCCACGCCCTCGGCGTTCTCGGCGCCGGCGATCTCGACCAGGGTCGGGTCGTTGGCGCCGTCGCCCACCATGATCCGGGCGGTGATGCCCAGGCCCCGGGCCTGGTTGATGATGAGGCCGCCCTCGGCGTAGTAGCCGGTGAAGTAGATCGCGTCGGGCCCCTTGCCCTTCAGGCTGGTCAGGACGGCGCTGAAGTCCTTCTCGCCGGGAGTGATGGCCTCAAAGGCGACCACCTCGGCCCGGCCCTGCAGGAACTCCCGGGTCAGCTCGGCCAGTTCCAGGGCGAAGGCGGAGTTGTCGTGGATGAGGGCGACCTTCTGGGCGTTCCACTGGTTCACGATGTAGTCGGCCGCCGTGCGCGCCTGGTCCCGGTTGGTGGCGTTGATGAGGTTGATCTCCTCGTAGCCCTGCTCGGTCAGGCTCACCGCGTTGGCCGCGGGCACGACGACGCCGATGCCGGCGTTGTGGTAGATCGGCTCGGTCGGCAGGAAGGCGCCGCTGCAGTAGCCGCTGATAACCGCCACCACGTTCATGCTGACGATCTTGTTGGCCGCTGCCACCGCGGACTGCGGGTCGCAGGCGTCGTCCTGTACCTCCAGCTTCAGCTTACGGCCGAGGACGCCGCCCTGGGCGTTGATCTCGTCGAACGCCATCTGGATCGAGTTCTGCATGTCCTGGCCCATCTTGGCGCTGCCGCCGGTGATGGGCAGGACGGCGCCGATGAGGATGTCGCCCTCGGACGCAGCGGGTGCGGAGCTGCTGCCGGACTGGGTCTGCGTGCCGCCGGACTGGCTCTGCGTCCCGCCGGACTGTCCGGAGGACTGCTGAGCGGGCGGCGCGGAGGAGCAGCCGGCGAGCACCACCAGGGACAGGGCCAGACAGAGACTCGCGAACCGACGCAGGTTCCGGGAGGTCACCATCGCTCTCATCTCCTTTGATCCAGCTTCTGTATCTCTGGGCGAGGCCTTCGGCCGGGGGCGCCGGGCCGCGCTTCCCCGGACCTCGGGCAAGACTGCCGGGCAGGGGCGACATCGCCCTGCTTTGCCACGTCACAGCGATGCAATGTTGCAATGATCGTGCCAACCGGAAAGAACATAGGACCAATACGGAAGTACTACAAACATCCATCTAGACTGTGTTGAAAGTTGTACACCTCATGTGCTAACATTGCCACACCTACTGACTGATACGTCCACGAACCCCCGCGCGGGAGGGTCTGACGTATGGGCGCGTCGCTGCTCACCGCCTCTGCCCTGATGTCCCAGAGGTTCATGGCGCTTGAGGAGGGCACCTGGAACGGCGGGCTGCCGGCGGAGCCGGACCTGGTGGTGATCCGCACCGCCGGCGGCCGCCCCTGCGGCGCGGCCTCCTGCGCGCAGCTGGCCGACTACCTGGGCCGCCACCCCGGGGCCGGGCCGGAGTCCTTCCCCTGGCTGCCCGTCCGGGTCGTGCCGGCCTCGTTGCCGGTGGCGGCCATCATCCTGGAGCCGGGGCCGGCCTTCACCGTGGTGACCCACGCCGACGGCACGCCGGCCGGCGTCCTCTGCTGGGCGGACGTCGCCCGGCACTACCACGAGGCGTACCGGCGGCTCGACGCGCAGTTCACGGCGACGCTGAACACCCTGGAGGAGAGCGTCTGCATGGTGGACGAGGACGGGCGGGTGATCGCCTGGAACCCGGCTGCCGAGCGGCTCTTCGGCATCAGGAGCAGCGAGATCACCGGCCGGCCGCTGGCCGACTTCTTCCCGGGGCGGGACCAGTACAGCCTGCGGGCGCTGGCCACCGGCGCCACGGCGCACCGGACGCTGCACGAGCCGCACCCCGAGAAGTGGGTGGTCGTCAATGCGGCCCCCATCCGGCTGGGAGACCGGATCATCGGCGCGCTGGCCGTGGAGCAGGACGTCACCAGCGTGGTGCGGCTCCACGAGCAGCTCGACCGCACGACCTCCGCGTACAAGGCGCTGGAGGGGGAGATCTCCCGCATCCGCGAGCGCGGCGACGCCTTCGAGCGCATCACCGGGCGGGGGCACGCGATCCAGCGGACGGTGAACCTGGCCCGCCGGGTGGCCGCTTCCGACGCCACCGTGCTGATCCGCGGCGAGAGCGGCGTGGGCAAGGAGCTCTTCGCCCGGGCGATCCACGACGCCAGCGAGCGCCGGGACAAGCCCTTCGTGGCCATCAACTGCGGCGCCATCCCGCCCGCGCTCTTCGAGAGCGAGCTGTTCGGCTACGAGCGGGGCGCCTTCACCGGCGCAGACCAGAAGGGCAAGTCGGGGAAGCTGGAACAGGCCCAGGGCGGCACGCTCTTCCTGGACGAGGTGGCCGAGCTGCCCGCGGAGACCCAGGTGAAGCTCCTCCGGGTCCTCCAGGACCGGCGCTTCTACCGGCTGGGCAGCGACAGGCCCCGGGTGGCGGACGTGCGGATCATCGCCGCCACCAACCGGAACCTGGAGGAGATGCTCCGCCAGGGTACCTTCCGGGAGGACCTCTACTTCCGGCTGGACGTGGTCACCCTGGAGATCCCGCCGCTGCGCGAGCGGCTGGAGGACCTGGCCGACATGGTCCACCAGTTCGCCCGGGAGTTCGCCCTCCGCCACAAGCGGCCGGTCCAGGGCATCGAGCCCGGCGTGATGGCCGCACTGATGGAGTACTCCTGGCCCGGCAACATCCGGGAGCTGCGCAACGTGATCGAGCGCCTGGTGGTGCTCAGCGACGACGGGATGATCAAGGCCGAGTACCTGCCGCCGACCATCGGGCGCGGCCGGCCACCGGAGCCGCCGGGCAGCGGAGGGGCCTGGCACGGCAGACCGCAGGAGCCGCCGGAGCAGGCCGGCGAGAGCGGAGCCTGGTCCGCCCCCGCCGCAGACCTGCCCTCGGCGGCCCGCGAGGCACAGCGCGCCGCGATCCTGGCGGCGCTGAAGGAGACGGGGCAGAACCGGTCGCTGGCCGCCAAGCGCCTGGGCATCTCCCGGAGCGCCCTGTACTACCAGATGAGAAGGCTCGGCATCTCATAACGAGGGCTGGCCCGGGAGAGGCCAGGAGGGAGAAGCGAAGTAGTAGAGAAGCGGCGCAGGGCTCCCGCCGGGGGAGCCCTGCGCCGTATCTGGCAGTCGACAGGACTAGTAGTGCTCCACTTCGCTGCCCGTGCCCTTGCGGCCGAAGAGCTTGTAGGCCCAGACCTGGTAGAGCAGGACGAAGGGCAGGAAGACCAGTACGACGATGAACATGAACTGCAGCGTGTACTGGCTGCTGGAGGAGTTGAACGCCGTCAGGCTGTAAGCCGGGTCGAGCTTGGAGGGGAACATGTTCGGGAAGAGCCCGATCACGCCGGCGATCACCGTGAGGCCCACCGTCAGGGAGCCGGCCAGCAGCGAGAACAGGTGGTTGCCCTTCTGCAGGTAGACCCAGGTGAGCACCAGCATCACCACGGCCAGCGCCGGCACCAGGAAGAGGACGGGAACCTTCAGGAAGTTGCCCATCAGGTTGGTGGCGAACGGGGTGTAGACCAGCCAGCCCGCGGCCACGACCAGCACCACCGGCCAGATGCGGGCGGCGAAGGTGTGGGCCTTGGCCCGGAGCCCGTCATCGGGCGCCTTGTGCGCCAGCCAGGTGGCGCCGTTCATCAGGAAGGCAACGACGAAGAGCACGCCGGTCAGCAGCCCGTACGGGTTGAGCAGGCTGAGGATCGTGCCGTGGTAGCCCTGGGCATCCAGCAGCATGCCCTGGAAGATGTTGCCGAAGGCCACGCCGAAGAGCAGGGCCACGATCAGGCTGGCCACGGACAGCACCCAGCCCCAGATGCGCTGCCAGGCCCGGTCATAGTCCATGTGGTGGTAGAACTCGATGGCCACCGCACGGAACATCAGGCCGAACAGGATGAGGAACAGGGGCACGTAGAGCGAGCTGAACATGGTCGCGTAGAGCTTGGGAAAGGCGGCAAAGGTGACGCCGCCGGCGGTGATCACCCATACCTCGTTGCCGTCCCAGATCGGCGCCAGGGCGCCGATCAGGTGGCGCTGCTCCTCGTCCTTGCGGAAGATGCCCGCCAGCATCCCCGACCCGAGGTCGAAGCCGTCGAGCCCGAAGTAAATCGCCCAGAGGAGGCCCCAGAGGGCGAACCAGATCACCTGCAGCACTTCGTGGGACATCCGTCATACCTCCTTTGCGCACCGGCCGGTTAGTCTGCCACGGCTGCCTGCCGCTCGTCCATGGCCTCGGGGCCGGCCTTGGCGTAGCGGACGAGGAGGTAGATGTCCAGGCCCACAAGGATGGCGTAGAAGATGACCACCAGGCCGAGGCTGATGACCACGTCAGCGAGGGCCACGGGCGAGACCGAGTCGGCGGTGGTGATCAGGCCGTAGACCGTCCAGGGCTGCCGCCCCACCTCGGCCACCATCCAGCCCAGGTTGGTGGCGATGTAGGGGATGGGGATCGACCAGAGCAGGAACTTGAGCAGCGTCGTCCGCTCCATGAGGGTGCCCTTGCGGTTGTGCCACCAGGCCAGCGCGGCGAGGACCAGCATCAGGACGCCGAGGCCCACCATCACCCGGAACGACCAGAAGGTCAGGCCGACGGGCGGCCGCTCGTCCACGGGGAAGTCCTTCAGGCCGGGCACGTGGGCGTCGGTGCTGTTGAAGGCCATGAAGCTGGTCAGGCCCGGAATCACGCCCACCTCAACGGCGTTGCGCTCGTTGGCGGAGTCCGGGATGGCGAACAGGGGGAACCCCACGCCCTGGCCGCCCTCCCATACGCCCTCCATGGCGGCGAACTTGGTCGGCTGCCGCAGGGCGACGTTCTGGCCGTTGAAGTGGCCGGTGATGGCGTTGCCCAGGGTGGCGATGATAGCGAAGACGGTGGCGATCCGCAGGCTGGCCTTCATCATGTCGACGTTCCGCCTGCGCAGCAGGTGGTAAGCCGCCACGGCCAGCACGAAGAAGGCGCCGACGCTGTAGCAGGCGAAGATGGTATGGACGTAGGTGTACCAGGCGTACGGGTTGAACAGGACCTCCCAGAAGTTCACGAGCTCCGCGCGGTTGTTGCGCAGCACGTAGCCCACGGGGTTCTGCATGAAGCCGTTGGCGACGATAATCCAGACGGCGGAGAGGTGCGTGCCGATGGCGACCAGCCAGCCGGCCAGCAGGTGCATCTTCTTCGACAGCTTGTTCCAGCCGAAGATCCAGATGCCCAGCATGGTCGACTCGAGGAAGAACGCCATGAGGGCCTCAACGGCCAGCGGCGAACCGAAGATGTCGCCCATGAACTCCGAGTACCGGGACCAGTTGGTGCCGAACTGGAACTCCATGGCGACGCCGGTCACCACGCCGAGGAGGAAGTTGATGGTGAACAGCCGACCCCAGAACTTGGTCAGCGTCTTGTACTTGGGGTCGCCCGTGCGGACGTAGAGTGTCTCCATGATGGCGGTGAACAGGATCAGGCCGATGGACAGGGGCACGAAGACGAAGTGGAAACCGACCGTCAAGGCAAACTGGATCCGGCTCAGCATCGTCACGCCCAACGCTTCTCATCCTTTCCCGGCATCCTGCCGCTTGACTCAAGTTCCAACCCTGTATGTGACGCGCGTCACAGTTCGTAACTATCTTCAGTCTAGCAAGTGAAATAGGCACTTGGTATGAGGCAAACGAACAGTTTCACTCATACCCAGACCTGCATTGGAGACCGTAGGCGCCCCTACAGCGGGGGCCGCAGGGCGCCGCCCGCTCCCAACATGCAAGGAGGTACTCGCCCATGCCGCAGCCGATCTACCTCGACTACAACGCCACCACGCCGGTGGACCCGGCGGTGGTGGCGGCCATGATGCCCTATTTCACCGACCACTTCGGCAACCCCCACTCCGACCACGCCCTGGGCAGCGTGGCCCGGACGGCGGTGGAGGCCGCGCGCGAGCAGGTGGCCGGCCTGATCGGGGCCGGCCCGGGTGAGATCGTCTTCACCTCCTGCGCCAGCGAGTCCATCAACCTGGCGGTGAAGGGCGTGGCCCTCGCCCGGGGCCGGGGTCACATCATCACCTCGGGCATCGAGCACCCGGCCACCCTCCAGGCCTGCCGCTACCTGGAGCGGCAGTACGGCTTCGCCCTGACGGTGCTGCCCGCCGACGGCCGGGGGCGCATCGACCCCGAGGCCGTGCGCCGGGCCCTGCGGCCCGATACCATCCTCATCTCGCTCCTGCACGCCCAGAACGAGACCGGGGTCATCCAGCCGGTGGCGGAGGTGGGGCGCATCGCCCGGGAAGCGGGGGTGCTCTTCCACGTGGACGCAGCGCAGAGCTGCGGCAAGATCCCCGTGGACGTGGCCGAGATCGGCTGCGACCTCCTCACCGTGGCCGGCCACAAGCTCTACGCCCCCAAGGGCGTCGGGGCGCTCTACGTCCGGCGCGGGGTGGCGCTCCACCCGCTGATCCACGGCGCCGACTACGAGGAAGGGCGACGGGCGGGCACCGAGAACGTGCCCTACCTCGTCGCCCTGGGCCGGGCCTGCGAGATCGCCCAGCTCAAGCTGGCCACCGGCGAGTCCCGCCGCCTGGCGGAGCTGCGGGACCGGCTGGAGAGCCGGCTCACCGCCGCGCTTCCGGTACGGGTGACCGGCGAGGGTGCGCCGCGCCTGCCCAACACGCTGCACCTGCGCTTCGCGGGGCTTGCGGGCAACGACCTGCTGGCGGCCGCGCCCGAGGTGGCGGCCTCCACCGGCTCGGCCTGCCACGCCGGCGTCAGCGAGCCCAGCGCGGTGCTGCTGGCGATGGGCCTCGACGCCGGCGATGCGCTGGGGGCGGTGCGGCTCAGCGTGGGCCGGTTCACGACCCCGGAGGAGGTGGACGCCGCCGCCGGCGTCCTGATTGCCGCGGCCCGGCGCCTGGCCAGCGGCGCGTAGACCCGCGCCTACGGGGCGCGCAGGATGCGCACTAGGGCATGCGCGGTAATTTGGCACTAGACCTGAAATCCGAGGGTACAATAGAGAAAAGAGTATCCTCGTACCGCGAGACGCGACAGGGGATTTCGCCTCGGGTGGCGAATAACTTGTCATCGAGCGAGGAGGTGAAGGCCGTTGCGCTGCGCACCGACCAGCCGCTGGAGTGCCCCGCTGGTGATTCCTCTCCTTGCGCCGCGCGCGAGCCTCGACCCGCGCGACTGGTGGGACGGGCCGCGCGCCGGCCTGCCCAAAATTGCAAAGCGTGCCTGCAAGATCGCCTTTGTCTCGGAATCAGATGCCTGTGCGGAGCCGGGCCTGTGGCCAGGCCGTCCGACGTGGCGTGACTGATTGCGAAGCAAAGGCGATTTTTGGCCTTTCGCCGCCCCGCTTCACGGCGCCCGGCGGGGGTTCAGCGGCGAGACTGAAGGGGCCAGGTGGGGAGAGCGGGCGCCAGAACGATCACGCGCCAGGGAGGAATGCCACATGAGTCTGAGACTGTACGAAGGCATGTCGCTCCGGGAGATCTCCGAGTACCTGTTCGTGGAGGATGAGCCCACGCCCGGGGATCTGATCCTGGTCTTCGGCGGCAAGCGACTCGAGCGGGCCGAACGCGCGGCCGAGCTGTACCACCAGGGCATGGCGCCCCGGGTCTTCATCGCAGGGGGCGACAAGCGGGGTATCGGCGTCTGCGAGGCGGAACGGCTCCGCGACCGGATGGTCGAGTTGGGCGTGCCGGCGGAGGCCATCGAGGTGGAGTGCGAATCCCTGAACACCATCGAACAGGTTCGCTACGCCGTCGACCGCATCGAGAAGAGCATCGGCTGGAAGAACATCCGGAACGTCCTCCTGGTTAGCGCTCCCCACCACATGCGCCGCGCAAAGCGCACGATCGCCAACTATATCCCCCGCGAGACGGTCATCACCTGCTGCCCCGACCGGCGCACCGACATCACCCGGGACAACTGGTGGCACACCCCCGAAGGGAAGAACCTGGTCGTCCGCGAGCTGGAGAAGGTCCGCACCTACGCCCTGCACGGGAACCTCTGAGAAAGCACCGCCCCCCTGGCCGAGCGGCCAGGGGGGTTGTTGGTCTTATTGCCAGCTGCGCTGAGGGAAGTGGCGCAGCTCGCCCTGCGCCGGGAACCGGGCCCGGCCCAGCGCCGGGTAGCGGTCCCTCAGCGCGCGCAGGACCTCCCAGTGCCAGAAGGAGCGCCAGCGCCGCCTCACCCGGCCCAGCAGGGCCGCCAGCCATCCGGTACGCCGCCCGGCCCTGCGGTGCCACGGGATCCGCCGGCGGCCCCGGAGGGCACCCGCCCGGAGGCGCTTCCCCCGCCCCCCGCCCGGGCCACGCGTACCCATACGCCCTCACTCCCCGTACCCGTACATGAAGCCTGCCCTAACATTTTTCCCGGGCAGGCTTCAGGGCATACGGGGTGACAGGGGCTACCGGATGACCTCCACCACCTCGCTGAGCGGCTTCCGGGGAGCGCCCTCCCGCTCCTCGGCGGGGAAGCCCACCGGCACCAGGGCGACGAAGTCCCAGCCCTCAGGCACGCCCAGCAGCCGCTCGATCTCGGCCTTCGCCTGCAGCGGCCCGGCCATCCAGCAGGCGCCCAGCCCCTGCTGGTGCAGCGCCAGAAGCAGCAGCATGATCGCCCCGCCGATGGTCTGGATGCGGGAGGAGCCGAACCGGCGCCACTCGATCATCTCCCGGGCGGCGGGATCGCCCTCGCCCCGGGCGGCCAGCAGCCTGTCGGCCACGGACTGGTAGGCCCCCACCTGCACGGCGATGCAGGCGGGCGCGTGCCGGAAGAAGGCGCTGGTCACCACCCAGCGGTCCGCGTGCGCCCGGTAGGGCTCCGACTCCGGCCAGGAGGCCATCAGCCGGCTGCGGGACTCCACCGCGTCAGCCAGCTTGCCGATGAGCTCCCGGTTCTTGACCACCGTGAACCGCCAGGGCTGGAAGTTGCCCCCGCTGGGCGCCCAGGTGGCCAGCTCGATGGCCCGCTGCAGCATCTCGTCGGGCACGTCATCGGGACGGTACCTGCGAATCGAGCGGCGGGTACGGACGAGTTCGAACAGCTCCTGGTACTCCATGCACTCACTCCCTCTCTCCACGATGACGCAGAGCTGCCTCGCAGCCTGCCCAGCAAGGGGCGGGCGGCGCTCACGCCGCCCGCCGGCGACAGACCTACTGATCCACGCCCCTGAGCCGGCCAGTAACGATGAGCGGCGTCAGGAAGGAGTCGGCGCTGCCGTTGGTCAGGATCGGGTCCCCGTCGGGCGGCCACCCGGTCACGTTGACGCCGTCAAGGATCGGGGCGTTGGAGTAGCGCTCGAAGACCGGGATGACCGGGAGCAGCTCGTTGAAGGCCAGGGCCAGCGTCGTGACCGTCTGCCGCTGCTGTGCCTCGCTGCCGACGGCAGACTGGATGGCCAACTCCTGGAAGTTGATCTCGCCGCCGCTCCACCGCTGGACGACGGGGAAGTTCTGGCCGGGCCTCTCGGGCACGGGGTTGATGGTCACGCCGCCTCCGTTGTAGGTGACCAGGTTGGCCAGGTAGGCGAACTGCGGGTGCGGCGTGCTGCTGCCCCACGGCAGGAAGCCGAACTGGAACGCGCCCGCGTTCATGTCAGTGGTGTACTGACTCCACACGGTGCCACGGATGGACGTCTTGATCCCGAAGGCGTTCAGCTGCTGGGCCACGTTCTCGGCGGCGGCGCTCCAGTCAGCGAAATCGCTGGGAACGGAGAACTCGAACTCGAGCCGCCTGCCCCTGTCGTCGACCCAGACGCCGTCCGCGCCCCGGGTGAACCCCAGCCCCTTCAGCAGCTCCTCGGCCTTCGCCGGGTTGTGCTCGTACTTGTTGAGCTTGGCGATGTCGGCCGGGTCCATCCAGGTCTTCACCATGTTGTCGGCCATGCCGGCCATGTACTCCACGGCGATGCCGGACCGGCCCAGCGCCACCGTGCCGGCCTGCGTCCGCTCAATCGCATACGCCAGGGCCTGACGAAACTCCTTCACGTTGAACGGGTAGATGTCGTTGTTGAAGAAGATGGCCGGGCCGGTGTAGTACGGAAAGCGGATGATGCGCAGGCCCATGTTGATGAACTGCTGCTCGGTGGCGGGCGGGAAGGCGTGGGTGACGAAGTCGATCTTCTTGTCGAGCACGAGCGGGGTCACGGTCGCCGTCTCACCGTTGAAGATCACGATCTTGTCGATCTTGACCAGGTCGGCGTTCCAGGCGTCGGGCCGCTTGACCAGGGTGACCTGCGCCTCGGTGATGTTCTGCACATCCATCTTGAACGGCCCCGACGCCACGTAGTCCGCCGGGCGGAAGGCGTCGAACTCCGCCAGGAGGCTCTTGACCTCGTCGGACTGGTTCGTCAGGCCCTTTTCGTACAGCTGTGCGAACTGGTCGGCCCACTCGCCGTACACCGAGGTCGGCTGCGGGTTCATGCGCAGGATGTAGTATATCGCCACGGGGTTGAGGTCAGACAGTTTGAACTCCACGGTGAAGGGGTCGACGATCCGGAAACTCTCCACGTACCGCCACACGGTGTAGTTCTTCGCCCGGCCGATCCACATGTAGTTGGCGACGTCCCGGGCGCTGAACTCGGTCCCGTCCGACCACTTCACCCCCTGGCGCAGGCTGACGGTCAGCGTCCGGTTGGCCTCATCGACCTTCCAGTCGGTCGCGAGCTGTTTCTCCCAGGAGTTGTCGTGCCAGTAGTAGAGCGCCAGCGGGCTCGTCATCAGGTTGGCGTACGGGCCGCCGGGGAAGTTGAGCACACCGGTCACGAACACATTGAAGTGGCTCTTGGGGGGAACCTCGTAGGCCCATGCGCCGTGGAGCACCGTTTCCCTGGCCGCCGGGGCCCCTCCCTGGCCGGCCCCCCCGTCACCAGGAGAGGGCGCATCCGAAGGCTTGCCGGCGCACGCCGAGAGCACCAGGGCCAGCACGGCCGCCATCGCCACCGCCGAAAGGAACCGCTTCCGCATTCCACACCCTCCGTTCACTGAGTCTTTATTCCTCCCAGCCGCCCTCCGGGCGTCTGCGGGAACCCCGGGTCAGCCACCAGACCGCGCCGGCCATAATCAGGCCGAGCGCCAGCGAGAACTCGGTGATCACCCGCTCGGCGGTGCCTCGCTCCAGGAAGCAGAGGAGCACCGCCGCGACCAGGATGATCCAGGTGGCGATCTGGAACGCAAGCTTTCCCATCTCCGGTGGCACGGGCTACACCTCCGTCCGTTCCGGCGCCCGTCCGTCCAGCGGGGCGTGACAGGCCACCGCGTGATCGGGCAGGAGCGGTGCGAGCGCCGGTTGCATCCTGTCGCACTTCCCCTCCACCCAGACCGGGCAGCGCGGGTGGAAGTGGCATCCCGGGGGCAGGTCGGTCAGCCGGGGAACGTCGTCGCTGCGAAGGCGGATCCGCTCCTTGGTGCGGGTGATGCGGGGGTCTGCCTCGGGGATGGCCGATATCAGCGCCGCCGTGTACGGGTGCTGCGGCTGACGGATCAGGTTCGGGGTTCGGGCCAGCTCGACCAGGCGCCCCGTGTACATCACGCCGATGCGCCCCTCCCGGGCGAAGTACCGGGCAAGGGCCAGGTCGTGGGTGATGAAGAGGAAGCTGACACCGAGCTCCCTGTTCAACCGGAGCAGCATGTTCAGCAGGCTGGCCCGGATGGAGACGTCCACCATGGAGACAGCCTCGTCGGCCACGATGAACTGCGGGTTCACCGTGAGCGCCCGGGCCACGGCAACCCGCTGCCGCTGCCCGCCCGAGAGCTGGTGCGGAAACTTGTCGAGGATCTCCTCCGCAGGGGTGAGGTCGACCAGTTCCAGGAGCTCGATCGCCCGGCGGCGCGCCGCCCGCTCGTCGGCGGCCAGGCGGTGGTAGAGCAGCGGGGCGCTCAGCGTCTGGTAGATGGTCCGCACCGGGTTGAGGGATGAGAAGGGATCCTGGTGCACCATCTGCACCGCCCGGCGGTACCGCGCGAACTCAGCCCCCTGAAGGTGCGCGACCTCTTTCCCCTCGAAGAGGATCTTCCCTTCGGAAGGCTCCAGGAGGCCGGCAGCCAGCTTGCCTGTCGTCGTCTTGCCGCACCCCGATTCACCCACGAGGCAGACGATCTCCCGGGGGGCGATGGCCAGGCTCACCTGGTCCACCGCCCGCACCACCTGCCGCTTCTGCTGGAAGCAGCGGCTGACGCGCTTCAGCTCCAACAGGGCCACGGGCGCTACCTCCCCTCGGCGTCAGCGAGTACCCGCTGCCAGTGGTGGCACGCCACCAGGTGCCCGTCGACGGCGCTGAGCGCCGGCTCCGCGGACCGGCAGGCGCCGTCGGCGTACGGACAGCGGGGATGGAACTTGCAGCCCGGAGGCGGGTTGACGAGATCGGGCGGCGACCCCGGAATGGAGGTGAGCTCCTCCCGCTCCCCCCTGAGGGTGGGAACCGCCCGGATGAGGCCGCGGGTGTACGGGTGGTGGGGGCGTTCAAAGATCGCGTGCACCTCGCCGATCTCCACCAGCTGCCCGGCATACATGGTGGCCACCCGGTCGGCCAGCTCGGCGGCCAGGGAGAGGTCGTGGGAGATGAAGATCAGGGTGAACTGGAACTCCCGCTTCAGCTCCCGGAGCAGGTCGATGATCGTCCGCTGGGTCAGGATGTCCAGGGCCGTGGTCGGCTCGTCCAGGATGACGATCCGGGGCCGCAGCAGGAGCCCCAGGGCCAGCAGCACCCGCTGCCGCATCCCGCCCGACAGCTCGTGCGGGTAAGCGCGCAGCACGCGGTCCGCGTCCAGGTGCACGGCCGTCAGCATGCGGTGGGCCCTCCGCAGCACCTCGCCCCGGTCGGTCAGGCCATGGGCCCGTGCGGTGTCGAGGAAGTGGTCCTGAATGCGGATCACGGGGTTGAATGCGCCCATCGCCGCCTGGAGCATCAGCGCCACTTCCGACCAGCGCAGTCGGCGCAGCTCCGCCTCCGGGAGCGTGAGCAGATCCCGCCTTCCGCCGGCATCCGCCAGGGTGACCGAGCCGCCCGTGATGCGGGCCGTGCCCGGGGTGAGTCCGATCAGGGCGAAGCCGAGGGTGGACTTGCCGCAGCCGCTCTCACCGATGAGCGCCAGGGTCTCACCGGCGTAGAGATCGAAGCTCACGCCCCGGAGTGCCTGAACCTTCCCCCGGCGGCTCTGGTACTCGAGCCTCAGATTGCGCACGGAGAGCACGACTTCCGACATACGGCTACTCCCCACTTCGCAGGCGTGGATTGAAGAGCTCCTCCAGCGAACGGTTCATCGAAATGAGCGCGAACTGAAGGATGACGATCACGGTGATCGGGGCGATCAGGTACCACACGGAGCTGGATCCGTAGATGGCACCCTGGTTCCAGGCCAGGTTGATCATGACGCCCCAGTTGTGTGTGGCCAGGGGGATGATGCCGAGGAAGATGAGGCCCACCTGGGAGTAAATGGCCTGCGTCATGGTCAGGACGAACTGGGTCAGCAGGTAGCTCATCATGTTGGGCATGATCTCCCGGAACAGCAGGTGGCTCGTGGGCAGGCCCAGGGCCCGCGCCGCCTGAACGTAGTCGCGCTCCTTCAGGGAGAGCACCTGTGCCCTGATGGTCCGGGTGAGCGTCCCCCAGCCGATGAGGGCGAGGATCACGGCCAGCCCGGCCGGGGAGTTCAGCCGCACGAAGCCGGCCAGCACCAGGAGCAGCGGGAAGTGGGGGATGGTGAGCACCAGCTCGGCGGCGGCGTTGACCAGGCTGTCGACCCAGCCGCCCATCAGCGCCGCCAGCGAGCCCAGGACGATGGAGATGAGCACCACCAGGAAGGCGGAGAGGGCGGCGACGTAGATCACCTCGCGCCCGCCGGTGAGGATCTGGCGGAAGATGTCGCGCCCCTGGTAATCGGTGCCCAGCGGGTGCTTCAGGGAGGGCGGCTGGTAGATCTGGTCGATATTGGCCGTCATGTCCAGTGCGACGAAGAGCGGCGCCGTGAAGGCGACGACCACGATGAGCAGGGTGACGAGAAAGCCGGCGAAACCCACCTTGTTGCGGGCCATGATGCGCAGCGACTGTAGGAGCCCGTGGCCGAGATTCCGGAGGGCCATCGCAGCACGCTACCTCCCCTCGATGCGGATCCGCGGATCCAGCAGGCCGTAGAGCAGGTCAGCCAGCAGGTTGGCGGCGACCACGCTCGTACAGATGATGATGAAGATCGCCTGCATCACCGGGTAGTCGCGGGAGGTGAGGGCCGAGGACAGCTTCATCCCGATACCCTGGTAGGTGAAGACCGATTCGATGAGCGTGGACCCGCCCACGACGAAGCCGATCGAGATCGCCAGGGACGTGAAGAGCGGCAGCACGGCGTTCCGGCCCACATAGGCGGTGGCGATGCGCTGGTCACTGAGGCCCCGGGCCCGGGCAACCATCACGTAGTCCTCGCCCAGGGTGGCCATCGTGCTGGAGCGCATGGCCAGCATCCAGTTGCCCACGGTGGTGACCACGTACGTGATGATGGGCAGGGCGGCGTGGTAGAGCGCATCGCTCAGGAAGGCCCACGACCACTCCGGGTGGACGCCGGGGGAGAGCGAGCCCCGCACCGCGGCCACGTCGAACCACTTCCAGCGCACGCCAAAGTAGACGATGATCAGCACGCCGACGATGTAGTTGGGCACCGCCGAGATGATCGACGCGAGCGAGGTCAGAACATGGTCCAGCAGCGTGTTGCGGCGGTAGGCTGTCACCGTGCCCAGCAGGATGCCGAGCACGAAACTGGTGACCAGCGAGACGGAGACGACGAACAGCGTCCAGGGCAGGAACCGCAGGATCAGGTCGCTGACGGGCGTGCGGGTGGACACGATGGACATGCCGAAGTCGCCGTGCAGCAGGCTCCAGATGTAGTCGAGGTACTGGAGCCACAGCGGCTTGTCGAGGTCGATCTGGTAGAGGGCGGCGGCCATCTGCTGCGCCTCGATGAGCGGAACGCCCTGGGCCAGCTGCTGGGATATGTAGATGTCGAGGGGGTTGCCCGGCATCAGGCGGATCAGGAAGAACGTCAGCGTCGTGACGACGAAGATGGTCAGGAGCGCCTTGACCACCCGCCGGAGGTAGTAGCTCCGCCACACCTTCCGCAGCGTTTCGGAGAGGGCCATCCTCTCAGTCCTCCCTGGCTGGGTCTGCCACGCAAATGGTATATACATGTTTGACGACTCGTGCAATAATCCTCCTTCTTTCCTGTGAATTCGCGGTGTTCATACTCTTACTCCGCCTCACGTGCTTTCGAGGCATTAAGAAAAGCACCCCCCATATGGTCAGTCCCTGTGACCATTCTGGGGAGTGCAGGATAATCCGGACGGCCGCCGAGATGGGGTGCGGGGGCTTTCCCCCTCTCTATCTGCCCGCGAACTGCGGCAGGTAGCGGGCGTGGGCGGCGGACATCTCGGCCCAGAGCTGCTTCGCCACCGCCACCGAGGGGACCAGCGGGTTGGCGGCCAGCGCCTGCAGCGCCAGCGACGGGTCGCCGCTCACCGCCGCCGCGATGGTCAGCTCCTCGTACGCCTTCACGTGCTGCAGCAGCCCCCTGAGCTGCGGCGGCAGGTGGCCGACGGTGAGCGGGACGGCCCCGTGGGCGCCCACCAGGGCGCTGACCTCGACGGCCGCCTCGCCGGGCAGGTCGGCCAGGGCCCCGTTGTTCCGGGTATTGACGGCGTGGACCTCCCGCCGGTCGTTGGCGATCGCATCGATCAGGGAGACCGCGGCCTCCGAGTAGTGGGCCCCGCCGCGCTTGGCCAGCTCGGGCGGCTTGACGTCGAGGCCCGGGTCGCTGTACTTCCGGAACAGCTCGGCCTCGGTCCGCTTCACCACCTCGGCCCGGGTGCCCTGGCCGCCCGCGGCCTCGATCTCCTTCTGCAGCATTTCGGGGAGCATGTAGAAGTACCGGTGATACGGGCACGGCATGTAGCCCATCCCCAGGAGGAACTCCCGGTCGTAGGGGAGCGCCGCCACGTTGGCGGGCGTGCCCGCCGCCGGGGCCATCGCCTCCAGCACCCGGGCGGTGACGTCCCGGCCGTCCAGGTAGACCCTGGCCCAGACCAGGTGATTGAGCCCCATGAACTGCAGGAAGACCCGGGAGGGCTCGACCCCCAGGATGTTGGCCGCGGCGATCGTCATGTTGATCGGGTTGTTGCACAGGCCCAGCACGCGGACGCGGCTGTGGCGCAGCACCGCCTCGGTCAGGATGCCCGCGGGGTTGGTGAAGTTGATCAGCCACGCGCCGGGCGCCACCTTTTCCATGTCCCGGCACACGTCCAGGATGACGGGGATGGTGCGCAGCGCCTTGAAGAAGCCGCCAGCCCCGGTGGTCTCCTGGCCGAGGGCGCCGTACTTCAGCGGAATCCGCTCATCCAGCGCCCGGGCGTCCAGGCCGCCCACCCGGAACTGGGAGACGACGAAGTCCACCCCCTCCAGCGCGGCGCGCCGGTCGAAGTGCACCGACACCCTCGCCTGCATTCCCGCCCGGTCCAGCATGCGCCGGGTGAGCCCGGCGATGATCTCCACCTTCTCCCGCCCCTCGGGCACGTCCACCAGCCGCAGCTCGGCCAGGGGCAGCGCCTCCCGCCGCTGGATGAACCCGTCGACCAGCTCCGGGGTGTAGCTCGAACCGCCGCCGATGACGGCGACCTTCAGCGTCTTCACCGAGACCCCTCCCTATACGTTCGTTTCCTGATTCAGCGGCAGATCGGGCGGCATGGTGGCGGCCAGCCGCTCGCAGACGGAATCCGTCGCCTCCAGCCCCGCCCGTTCCAGGGCGAGGAGCCAGGCGCCCACCACGGGCTCGAAGCGGGGCCGGATGAGGCGCGCCCGCGGGGCGACCCGGTGCACCTCGAGCCGGAAGGCGTCGACGAGGAGCGGGTTGTTCCCCTTCCAGGTGGAGCCGGCGAGCACCACCTCCACCTCCTCGTCGCACAGGTTCAGCTGGCGGATCACGCCGCCCACCGACCGGCCCATCCGGCGGCCCATCTCGATCAGGGCCTCCTGCGCGGCCTGGTCGCCGCGGTTGGCCGCCTCGAAGACCAGCGGCGCCAGGGCAAAGATCCGCCCGCGCTCGATCTGGCCCCGGTACAGCTTCTCCCGCAGGTCGTCGACGTCCGCCGCCCCGAGGGCCGCCAGCACCGGCCCGGTGAGCGCCGTCTCCACGCCGCGCTGCTCCGCAGCCAGGAAGACCGCCGCCACCGCGGCGCGACCCAGGTCGGCCCCGCCGCCGTAGTCGCCGAAGAGGCCGCCGAGGCCCCCCACCTGCACCTCCCGGCCGTCCTTGCCGATACCGGCCTGGTTGGTGCCGGTGCCGCAGATGGAGACGACGCCCCACCGGCCGGTCAGGCCCGCCCGCAGGCCGGCGAAGCTGTCGTTGTGGACGGAGAATCGCATGTCCGGCCACCGCTCCTGGATGGCCTCCTCCAGCATCGCGTAATCGCAGGGCAGGTCCGCCCCCGCCAGGCAGAAGGCGGCGTGGTGAACCTCGCCGGGGGCGAGGCCGCCCGCCGCGAGGGCCTCCTCCACCGCCCGGGCGATCGAGGCCATCGCGAGCGGGAGCCCGCCCTGTGACTGGTGGTTCCCCGTTCCGCCCTTGCCCAGGCCGATCAGGCGGCCCGACTCGTCGCCCAGGAGCGCATAGGTCTTGGTGGCACCGGCATCGATGCCGAGAAAATAGCGCATGTTCGCAGCCTCCGTTGCACAGAATGGCCCGATGTGGTTGCGACGGTTGCCGTACGGCAGGATTCACCCTGCGTGAACAGAACTGGTATATACATCTTCCCCGTTCCTGTTTGACAGCGAGGACCGAAACCCTCCCGCCGGATGAACCGATTATCAGTTCCGCATGCTGCCAGAGGTACGCGTGCCTGCGCCGGCTCCCGACCCCATCTGTGGAGGTGTATCCCATGCTGCACAGCCCCGCACTGGTACCGGCCCCGCGCCAGCTGACCTGCGGCGAGCGGGCCGTACGGGTCCCTGATGAACTCTGGGTGGTCGTCGCCGGCCACCACCAGGAGCTCCTCCCCGTCCTGCGCAGCTTCCAGGAGTCCGTCTCGGCCGGTGTCGGCGTCGCCGTGCGCCTGACCGCGAGCCCCAGGGGCCTGGAGGAGCGGTTCCATGTGGCCGTTCTGGTCGGCGACCGCGCGGTGACCCACCCGCAGGGTTACCGGCTGGCGGTGGCGCCCGAGGGCATCCGCCTGGATGCCGCCACGCCGCAGGGCGCCGCGTACGGCCTGGCCACGCTGAAGCAGATCCTGGCCACCGGCCGGGAGGTGCCGGAGCTTCAGATCGACGACTATCCGGACTTCGCCCGGCGGGGCGTGATGCTGGACATCAGCCGGGGCAAGGTGCCCACGATGGAGCGCCTCTTCCGCTTCGTGGACCTGCTGGCCGACCTGAAGGTCAACGAGTTCCAGCTCTACACCGAGCACACCTTCGCCTACCGGGAGCACCGGGAGGTCTGGCAGGCCTACTCGCCCATGACCGGCGAGCAGATCATGCTCCTCGACCGGTACTGCCGGGAGCGGTTCATCGACCTGGTGCCCAACCAGAACTCCTTCGGCCACATGACGCCTTGGCTGATCCACCCCCGCTACCAGCACATGGCAGAGGCGCCCGACGGGTTCGAGCTGCCCTGGGGCGGCCGCCGGGACGAGCCGTTCTCGCTCTCGCCGGCCGAGCCCTCGGTCATCCCGTTCCTGGCGGGGCTCTACGACGAGCTCCTGCCGCACTTCACCAGCCAGTACTTCAATGTTGGCTGCGACGAGACCTTCGACCTGGGCCAGGGCCGCTCGAAAAAGGCGGTGGCGGAGCGGGGAGAGCATGCCGTCTACCTCGAGCAGCTGCTGAAGATCTACCGCCTGGTGGCCGAGCGGGGCCGCACGATGCAGTTCTGGGGCGACATCATCATCAAGTACCCCGAGGCGGTGGCCCAGCTGCCCAAGGACGTCATCGCGCTGGAGTGGGGCTACGAGGCGGACCACCCCTTCGACGCCCACTGCGCCGAGTACGCGCGGGCGGGCGTGCCGTTCTACGTGTGCCCCGGCACGTCGACCTGGATGTCGCTGGTGGGGCGGACCGAGAACGCCCTGGGCAACATGCGGAATGCGGCGGAAAGCGGGCTGAAGCACGGGGCGGCGGGCTACCTCAACACCATCTGGGGCGATTACGGCCACCAGGACTACGAGCCGGTCGTCTACCTGCCCGTGGCCTACGGCGCCGGGGTGAGCTGGGCGTTCACGGCCAACCGGGACCGCGATGTGCGGCCTTTCCTCAACCAGCTGCTCTTCCGCGATGCCGCCGGCGCCATCGGCGACGTGCTGCACGACCTCGGCAACACCTACCTGGCCGCCGGGCCGCTCCTGCACAACTCCACCGCCCTGGGGCGGCTGTTCCACAGCGCCGCGGCGTGGCGCACGTGGAAGCCGCTCGCCGAGTGCGACTTCGCGGCGCAGGAGCAGGCGGTGCGGCAGGCGGCGGCCGGCCTCGAGCGGGCGGACCTGCGCACGGCCGACGGCCCCCTGGTCATGCGGGAGATGCGCAACAGCGTGCGCCTCCTGCTCCTGCTCTGCGACCTGGGTCGCACCCTGCAGGGCGTCCAGAGGGGAGAGCGGCCGGCCACGGGGAAGGTGCAGCAGCTCGTCCGGGAACTGGACGAGGTCGCCTACGAGCACCGGGAGCTCTGGCTGCAGCGTAACCGGCCGGGCGGCCTGGAGGAGATGAGCATGAAGCCCTTCCGCGCCTGGCGGCAGGAGCTGCAGAAACTGGGCTGAGCGGCCCGCGGCGGCGGGTGAAGGCGGGGCTGCCCGGCGGTCGGCGCCAGGCAGCCCCGGTCAGGTGGGCTACCGATAGAGATGGTACGCGGCCGACTCGGCGGCGAACCGGCGGGACTCCTCCTCCCACCGCGCCAGCACGTCCTCCAGGGGCAGTTCCCCCTCCGCAGCCCGGTAGAGCAGGTCGGAGCCGCTCAGCCGGTCGAGGGAGCGGATGCGGCCCCAGGAGACCCACTCGAACTTGCCGGGGTGGAGCCTGCGTACGGCCTCGACCACGTGGGCGCCCAGGGCCACGGGGCGCACGGCCGCCCGGTCGACCACGTGGATCTGCACGCCCCGGCAGTGCTCGCCCTTGTGCTTGGACGTCCACGGGGTGAAGTAGGTGGGCCGGAACAGGACCCCCGGCAGGTTGCGCCGGCTGAGCTCGGCGACGGTCTTCCGCTCATCCAGCCACGGTGCGCCGAAGACCTGGAACGGCAGCGCCGTGCCCCGGCCCTCGGAGAGGTTCGTCCCCTCCAGGAAGCAGAGGCCGGGGTAGAGCGTGAGCATCTCCAGGCCGTTGGCCGCCGGGCTGGGCGGGACGAAGGGCAGACCCGTCTCGTCCCACCACATGGCGCGCCGCCAGCCGTCCACCGGCACGACGGTGAGGTCGCAGCCGATGCCGAACCGGTCGTTGATCCAGGTGGCGATCTCGCCGTGGGTGAGGCCGTGGCGGGTGGCCACGGGGTAGAGCCCGACGAAGGACTCCAGCCCGGGCTGCACCACGCCGCCCTCCACCTGCACGCCGCCGATGGGGTTCGGGCGGTCCAGCACCACCAGCCGCTTGCCGTTCTCCGCGGCGGCCTGCATGCAGTAGGCCAGGGTCCAGGTGTAGGTGTAGAACCGCACCCCTGCGTCCTGCAGGTCGAAGAGGAGCACGTCGACGTCCCGGAGCATCTCCGGCGTCGGCTTGCGGGTCTCGCCGTACAGGCTGTGAACCGGGAGCCCGGTCACCGGGTCCACCGAGCTGCCGACCTTCTCGCCCGCGGCGGCGTCGCCCCGGATGCCGTGCTCGGGCGAGAAGAGCGCCGTCACCTGCACCTCGGGATCCGCCGCCAGCAGGTCGATGATGGACTCCAGCCGGCTGTTCACGCCGGTGTGATTGGTCACGATGCCCACCCGGGACCCCCTGAGCAGGTCCCTGCGGTCGGCGAGCAGCACCTCGTTGCCGAGTCTGACCCTTGCCATTCGCTATCCCTCGTCTCTGCATAGATCTGACTGAGGCGGGCCGCCTGCGTCCGCCGTGTGAGGAGTTGACGGAACGATGACCGGAGTACCCTTCGCCGACGGCCTGCAGGCCACCCGCTGGCCCCGCGGCCTGCGCCCGGCGGGCCCCGCGGAGGCGGGCTTCGATCCCGGGCGGCTGGAGCGGGCCTTCGGCCTGCTGGAGGCGGAGATCGCCGCGGGGCAGCTGCCGGGAGCGGTGGCCGTGATCGCCCGGGACGGCGCCGTGGCGGCGCACCGGGCCCTGGGCTGGGCGGCGGTGCACCCCGCGCGGCGCCCCATGGCGCCCGACACCCTCTTCGACCTGGCCTCGCTCACCAAGGTGATGGCGACCCTGCCCGCGGTCCTGCTGCTGATCGACCGCGGCGAGATCCGGCTCGACGACCCGCTGCACCTGTTCTTCCCCGAGTACCGCGGGGAGGGGCGCGAGGAGATCCGCATCCGCCACCTGCTCACCCACACCGCCGGCTTCCCCCCGGGCAGCCCGGTCCTGCGGGAGCCGGCCGGGAGCCGTGCGGAGCGCATCGCCCGCCTCGCCTCGGTGCCGCTGCAGGCGCCGCCGGGCAGCCGGATCATCTACAGCGATCTCGGGTTCATCCTGCTGGGCGAGCTGGTGGCGAAGGTGAGCGGCCAGCCGCTGGACCGGTTCGTACGGGAACAGGTCCACCGGCCGCTCGGCCTCGTGCACGCCGGCTACCTGCCCTCCGGAGACCGCGCCCGCTCCGCGGCGGCCACCGAGTACCGGGAGCGGCTGGGCCGCCACCAGTGCGGCGAGGTGCACGACGAGAACGCCACGGCGCTGGGCGGCGTGGCGGGCCACGCCGGCCTCTTCGCCACCGCCCCGGAGGTCGCGGCCTACGGGCAGATGTGGCTGGAAGGCGGCGCCGGGGTCCTGTCGCCCGCCGCAGTGGCCGCGGCCACCCGCGACCAGACGCCCCACCTGCCGGGGCAGGAGCACCGGGGCCTCGGCTGGATCGTCGCCCGGGAGGACTCAGCAGGCCTGAGCTGCGGCGACCTGTTCAGCCCCGGCTCCTTCGGCCACACGGGGTTCACCGGCACCAGCCTCTGGATCGACCCCCACCGGCGCCTGGTGGTCGCCCTGCTGACCAACCGGGTGCACTTCGGCCGCACCGATCATATCCTCCGCCTGCGGCCCCGGTTCCACAACGCCGTGGCAGCGGCGGTCATCAGATGAAGGCCAGGACTGCCAGGGCAGGATCGCCCTGGCAGTCCTGCATTGACTACAGCTCGAACGGCAGCCGGTCGCCCGGGGCGTACTGCCGCAGGCCGCCCTTGGGCACCATCAGCGTGGCGGCGTACTTCCAGTTCAGGCCGCCGCCCAGGCAGCCCCGCATCCGGGCCAGCGACTTGTAGTAGTCGGCGTAGGGCCAGCCCGTCGCGCCGTTCCACAGGGCGAAGCTGGAGAGGGCGTCGCAGTACTGCTCGAAGATCGGCTCGGGAATGTTGACGTAGATGTCCGGCTCGTAGCCCTCCATGTCCTCCCAGTTCTCGGAGAAGTAGACCCGGCGGGTCCAGTGGGCCGGCTTGGACCGCTCAATGCGCTTGAGGGCGGCGAAGAAGTAGGCGTCCATGGCGATCTTGTGGGCGTGCCGGTGGTCGCGGTGCATCGAGTTCTGCCAGTGGGTGATGAGCACGTCGGGCTTGATGTCGCGGATGATGTCGCAGACCTCGAGGGAGACCTCGTCGTTGTACGGCAGCTCCGCGTCCTTGTAGTTCAGGAAGATCGCCTCCGCGCCCAGCTTCCGGGCGCACTCGGCGGCCTCCCGCTTCTTCTGCTCGGCGTACTCCTCGGCAGAGAGGGTCGGGTGCCCCTTCTCGCCCGGGGTCAGGCTGAGCATGAAGGCCTTGTGGCCGGCGGCGGTGTACTTGGCCACGATCATCCCGGCGGCCAGCTCCTGGTCGGCCGCATGAGCCCCGATGGTCAGAATCCGCATCTCCCTTGGTTCAGCCATGACAAGCTCCTCCTCGTACGTGGTGAATGGAAAGCTCAGGCACTCACGGGCCCTGCGGCAGGCTGACTGCCGGGCGCATGGTCATCCCGCAAGCGCACCGGGCGGGATCCCCTCACAGGCAGATCTTCCCCAGCACGGCCCGCCCGCCCCCGGTGGCGCCGGGCACGTTGGTGGGCAGCTCCAGGACGCAGTCGTTGGCCAGCAGGGCGAAGGCGATGGCCTCCTTGGCGTCGGAGTTGATGCCCACCGCCTCGTGGGCGGTCACCCGGGCGCCGGGCAGGGCCTCGGCCAGCATCCGCATCAGCACCGGGTTGCGGGCGCCGCCCCCGCCGACGATCACCTCGTCCACCGGGCCCAGGAACCGCCGGTAGGCGTCGGCGATGGAGTGCGCCGTGAAGGCCGTGGCGGTGGCCACCAGGTCGGCCGGCTCGCCTCGCCCGAACAGCCCCGACGCGAACTGCACGCCGAACAGCTCCCGGCCGGTGGTCTTGGGCGGCCGCGCCGCCAGGTACGGGTGCGCCATCAGCTCGGTCAGCAGGTCTGGCAGCACGCGGCCCTGCGCGGCGATGGCGCCCCCCTCGTCGAAGGGCCGGCCGAAGTAGTGGCTGGTCAGGGCGTCGATCAGCATGTTGCCCGGGCCGGTGTCGAAGGCGACCACCTCCTCCAGGGCGCAGCCGGCGGGCAGGTAGGTCACGTTGCCGATGCCGCCGATGTTCTGCACGGCGCGGCTCAGCCGCCCGTCCCGCAGGAGGCACCAGTCCAGGTAGGGCACCAGCGGCGCCCCCTGGCCGCCCGCGGCCACGTCCCGCACCCGGAAGTCGCCGACCGTCACCACGCCCGTGCGGGCGGCGATCACGGCCGGCTCGCCGATCTGCAGGGTGCTGCGGGAGACGGCGCCGGCCCGGTCGACCGGGTTGGGCTCGTGCCAGACCGTCTGGCCGTGGGAGCCGATCAGGTCCACCTCCTCCGGGCGCACGCCGGCCTCCCGCATCAGCCGCAGGGCTGCATCGGCGAAAACCTCGCCCAGGACGAAGTTCATCTGGCAGACCGAGACGACGTCGGTCGTCTCCGGCCGGAAGAGGCGGAAGATCTCCGCCCGCACGGCCGGGTCGAAGGGATACGTGGCGAAGTGGACCGGGGCGATCTGCACACCCGGCCCGCCGCCCCGGATCCGCACCAGGGCGCAGTCGATGCCGTCCACCGAGGTGCCGGACATCAGGCCGATCACGAGGCGCTCCGGTTTGGCTGCGATCCCCTCAAGGCGTCTCAGGCGCCTCACCCCCTTCATCTGCGCAATCCCAGGCCGCGGCCACGGCGTTGTGGAAGGCGGGGCGCAGGGCGAAGAGATCGGGCCCTGCGCGCCGCGGCACCGGGTGGAGCCGGTTGGTCAGGAGGATGACGAACAGCTGCCGCTCGGGGTCGATCCAGAGCGACGTGCCCGTAAAGCCCGTGTGGCCGAAGCTGGCGGGCGAGAGCAGCTCGCCGCAGGAGTGGGACCGCGCCGGAAGCGGGTCCGCAGGCGGCTTCTGCCACCCGAGTCCCCGGGCCTCGGCCTGCCCCGGCGTCAGGTTCCGGGTGGCCAGCGCGACGGCCGCGCGCGAGAGGATCGGGGCGCCGCCGCGCAGCCAGGCCCGGGCGTAGGCGGCGAGGTCGGCCGCCGTGCTGAAGAGCCCGGCGTGGCTCGACACGCCGTCCAGACCGTAGAAAGCGTTGCCGTCGTTGGCCTCGCCCCAAAATATCCCCCGCCGCCACCGTCCGAACTCGGCGGCGCGGCTCCCCGCCATGCCGTACTCGGTGCGGTTTCCCTCCTCGGTGGCTGCGATGCGGCTGCGGTCGACCCGGGGGGTCCAGCAGGTCTCGGCCATCCCCAGAGGGTCGAAGACGGCCGACTTGCAGAAATCGGCCAGCGGCTGCCCGGTCACCCTGACGACGATGCCCCCGAGCAGGATGAAGCCCAGGTCGCTGTAGACCACCCGCGTCCCCGGGGCGGATTCCAGCGGGACCTGTCCGATGGCACGCAGGTACTCGTCCCAGCCCCGGCAGTCCAGGTAGAGCGGCCGCCAGGCGGGCAGGCCGCCGGTATGCGTCAGCAGGTGGCGGACCGTCACGCGCTCGTCGGGAAACTCCGGCAAGATGGCATGGACCGGGGCGTCCAGGGAGAAGGCCCCCTCTTCCACCAGCCGGAGGACGGCCGGCAGTGCGGCCACCACCTTGGTGAGCGACGCCAGGTCGAAGAGCGTGTCGGTGCGCATGGGGATCTTCTCGGGCCGCAGGGCGGCGTGCCCGAAGGCGCGCACGACCAGCTGGTCGGGACCGCCCACGGCGGCCACGGCCCCGGCGAAGGCGCCCTGCTCCACCCCGCGCGCCAGCACGGCGAAAGCCCGTTCCAGGCGGGCCGGGTCAACCGCGCACACGGCCGCTCCCCCCTACTGCGAAAGTGCAACGGGCAGCCGGCCGGGCGCCGGGGCCTGTCCCAACAGGCAGCGCAGCGCCGCCTCGGCCGCGAGCCGATGGTCCTCGTACATCACCACGGCGCCGGCCACACCGGGGACCGCGAGCAGGTCGTAGGGCCCGCGCTGCGGCACCAGCAACACCCGGCGGCCGGCGGCCACCAGGGCCCGGACCAGGGCGACCTGGCCGGGAAACCGCTGCGCCAGGTACGTGGCCACCACGACCAGGTCGGCCTCCGCAGACTCGGCCACCAGCCGTTCCACCTCCCCGGGTCCGGGCTCGCGCCGCACGCCCGCCGCCCGCATGCCGGGCGCGAGCTCGGCGGCAGCCCGGAGGACGGGCGAACCAGTGGGCTCCCGCTCCTCCACCTCCACCACGGGCGCGGGGTCCACCGCGAGGAGGAGGGTCCGCTCCGGCCGGACGGGGAGGACGTCATCCAGGTTTCCGACCGCGGTGATGGCGGCCGCGGCGGCCTCGGCGGCCAGCGCGCGGTGATCCGGCCCGCCGACGACGGCGGGGTCGCCGGCCTGGCCGTGCCGCGCCACCCGCTCCCGGGCGGCCCGCACGCGCCGCAGGGCCTCCTCGACCCGCTGCGCGGGGATGCGGCCGCTCTCGATGGCGCTGCGCACCGCGGCGATGGCCTCCCGCTGGACCTCTTCGCGGTGGGAGACCAGCACCAGGTCGGCGCCGGCGGCAATGGCCCGCACGGCCCCCTCGGCGGTGCCCACGTGGTCAGCGATCGCCTTCATCTCCATACAGTCGGTGATGATCAGGCCGTCGAAGCCCAGCCGTTCCCGCAGGAGACCCGTCAGCACCGCCGGCGAGATGGTGGCCGGCACGTCCGGCTCTGGCTCCACCGCGGGGAAGGCCACGTGGGCCGTCATGACGGCATCGACGCCCGCGGCGATGGCGCGCCGGAAGGGCAGCAGCTCCACGGCCTCCAGCCGCTCCATCCCGTGCGGCACGTGGGTCAGGGCCAGGTGGGAGTCCACCGCGGTGTCGCCGTGGCCGGGGAAGTGCTTGGCCGTGGTCAGCACGCCCTCCGCCTGGTGGCCGCGGATGTAGGCGGCGCCGTGTTCGGCCACCCGCCCGGGGTCAGAGCCGAAGGAGCGCACGCCGATGACCGGGTTGGCGGGGTTGACGTTCACGTCTAACACCGGGGCCAGGTTCATGTTGATCCCCATCGCCCGCAGCTCCCGGGCGATGCCTGCGCCCACGCGCTCGGTGAGCGCCGTGCAGCCGGCCGCGCCCAGGCTCATGGCGCCCGGCCACGGGGTGGCGCTCAGCCGCAGCACGATGCCGCCCTCCTGGTCGGTGGCGATCAGCAGGGGCAGCCCGGCGCTGCAGGACTGAATGCGGTCGGTCAGGCGCCGCGCCTGCTCAGGCGAGACCAGGTTGCGGGCAAACAGGATGACGCCGCCCACGCCCTCGGCGCGGAGGAAACCCTCCGGCACATCCTCGGGTGCGGCGCCGCGAAAACCGATCATGAACAGCTCTCCGGCCCTTGCAGCCAGTGACATACAGAGCAACTCCTTTTGTACGGGCTCGACGGTGCTGTGACGCAAACCGGAAGGGCTATATCGTACCACCCATTTTTGTGTTCGAGTGGTATATACATTTTCCTCTCTCGGCAGAAGGAATTCAACCAAGCGAAGGGGAATCTCAACGGCGACCTCCTCCGTTCGGACCACGCGGCAAAGGTGGATGTGAAGTTGAAAAAGCTAGTAGTATCGCTGGTAACCATACTGTTCGCCATTATCTGCATGTTCCTGGTCATCCAGAACATGCCCGGCGATCCGGTGGAAACCCTGGCAGCGGAGATTGCCCGTACGGAGAATCTCGAGATGGAGTTGGCCTACGCCAAGGCCAAGAGCGTGCTGAACTACGACCCTGACATCCCGGTCATGCAGCGGCTGGTCAACTACCTGGGCGGCGTCCTGCGCGGCAACCTGGGCACCTCGCTGGCCTACCACAAGCCGGTGCTGCAGCTGGTGCTCGGCGCGCTCCCCTGGACCCTGCTGGTGCTGACCATCTCGCTCACGCTCTCCTTCAGCGTGGGGGTGCTGACAGGCATCTTCATCGCCTGGAAGCGGAAACGGTGGATGAACGCGGCCCTCAACGTCTGGCAATCGATCTTCGGTTCGATCCCCGACTACATCGTCGCGTACCTGCTGATCTTCCTCTTCGCCGTCACCCTCGGCTGGCTGCCCGCACGCGGCCCGTACAGCGCCGAGGTTACCCCGGGATTCAACATGGCCTTCATCGCCAACGTCATCCGGCACGCTATCCTGCCGGTGATGGCCTACTTCCTGACCACCGTGGCCAACTGGACCATCGGCATGCGGGCCAACGCCCTGACGGTGCTGGGCGAGGACTACGTGACCTACGCCACCGCCCGCGGCCTCTCGCAGCGGCGCATCCTCGTCCACTACGTCGGCCGCAACTCCGTGCTCCCGATGATCACCTCGCTGGCCATCTCGTTCGGCTTCATGTTCGGCGGCTCGCCGCTGATCGAGAACCTCTTCCTCTACCCCGGGGTCGGCTACTACCTGAACCAGGCGATCACCCGGCGTGACTACCCGCTGATGCAGGGGATGTACTTCATCATGATCGTGGTGGTCGTGCTCTCCGGGCTCCTGGCTGAGAAACTCTACGCCGTGCTCAACCCACGCCTGAGGGAGAGATAGATGATGGTGAACGGTCGCCGCACGAACAGGGTATCCGGCCTTCGGGCGTTCTTCAGCGTCATCTGGCGGAACCCGCTGTCCCGAACGGGCTTCCTGATCCTGCTCTCCTTCCTGCTGATGGCCATCTTCGGGCCGATGTTCATCCCCGAGCTGAAGTCCGACTACGCCAACCGCCTGCAGCCGCCCTCGGCGGCGCACTGGCTCGGCACCGACCTCGCCGGCAAGGACACGCTGCTGCAGCTGATCCTCGGGTCCCGGGAGGTCCTCCTGGTGGCCGCCTACGCCGGGTTCTTCGCGGTGCTGATCGCCGCCGTCATCGGCATCGTCGCCGGCCTGCAGGGCGGCATCGTGGACCGGATCCTGATGCTCATCACCGACGTGGTGCTGACGATGCCCAGCTTCCCCGTGACCATGATCCTCTCGATGGTCATCCGCATCACCGAACCCCTGGTGTTCGGCCTGGTGCTGGGCCTCTGGTCCTGGGCGGGCCTGGCCAAGGCCATCCGCTCCCAGGTGCTCAACCTGAAGCACCGGGAGTTCATCGAGGCCAGCCGCATCCTGGGGCTGAGCAAGTTCAACATCATCATCTACGACGTACTGCCCAACCTGGTGTCGTACATCGCCGTCAACTTCATCTCGATCATGAAGGGCGCCATCACCTCCAGCGTCGGTCTCATGATCCTGGGACTCGTGCCCTTCCAGGGCAACCACTGGGGCGTGATGATCCAGGTGGCCATTTCCCAGACCGGGGCCCTGATGGGGTCCGCGTCGATGGTGTACTTCCTGGCGCCGGTCGTCTGCCTCATGCTCTTCCAGCTGGGCTCCTACTTCTTTGCGAGCGGGCTGGACGAGGCGCTCAACCCCCGCCTGCGGGCCTAGAGGAGTGGAAGAATGGCAGACCCGATTCTCGAGATCAAAGACCTCACCGTAGAGTTCGCCCTACATGGACGCAAGATCCGCGCCTGCGACAGCGTCAACCTGACCATCCGCCGCGGCGAGATCATCGGCATCATCGGCGAGAGCGGCTCCGGCAAGACCACGCTGGTGTCGGGCATCCTGAACCTCATCCAGCCGCCGGGCAAGATCACCTCCGGCCAGGTGATCTACCACCAGCGGGACGGCCAGACCGTCGACCTGCGCACCCTGACCCCCGAGGAGTTCGCGAAGCACCGCTGGACCAACCTCACCTCGGTCTTCCAGGCGGCGCAGAACGTGATGAACCCCTCGCTGCGGGTGAAGGAGCACTTCCTGGAGACCGCCTGGGCGCACGACCCCGACATGAAGGAAGAGGCGATCCTCGCCAAGGCCCGCGACCTGCTGAGCCGGGTGCGGCTTGAGGAGCGGGTGCTGGACTGCTACCCGCACCAGCTCTCCGGCGGGATGAAGCAGCGGTGCATCATCGCGCTCAGCCTGATCCTCAGCCCCGACATCATCTTCCTGGACGAGCCGACGACCGCCCTGGACGTCATCACCCAGTGGTACATCCTCGAGATCCTGAAGCAGATCCAGAAAGACTATGGCCTGACGATGGTCTTCCTCACCCACGACGTCTCGATCATCGGCTCCATCGTCGACCGGCTCGTGGTGATGTACGCCGGCGAGGTGGTGGAGTACGGCCCCGTGCTCGACCTCTTCAAGCGGCCGACGCACCCCTACACCGCCGGCCTGATGACCGCCATCCCGTCGCTGCGGGACGACGTCACCCGCCGGAAGGCGATCCCGGGCAACCCGCCCGACCTGGCCAACCTGCCCGACGCCTGCCGCTTCGCACCGCGGTGCTGGGCCAAGGCGCAGGGCATCTGCGAGGGCGAGCGCGCCGGCACGCTCCGGATGTACGGCAGCAACCCCGATCAGTACACTCGCTGTTACAGCTGGGAGAAGGTGTTTCGCCAGTGAACCTCATCGAACTGGAGAACGTAAGCGTCTACTTCCGCAGCGAGCGGAACCGGAATGAGCGGGTGGGCGCACTGGTCGGGATGAACCTGAAGATCGCCCCGGGCGAGATCATCGCCGTCGTGGGCGAGAGCGGCTGCGGCAAGACCACCCTCGGCAAGGTCATCACCGACATCTATCAGCCCACGGAAGGGCGAATCCTGTACAAGGGCAAGGACCTGCGGAGCCTCACCCGGCAGGAGTACCGGGAGTACCGGCTCGCCGTGCAGATGATCCACCAGGACTCCTACGCGGCGCTGAACCCCAACCGCACCATCTTCCAGTCCCTCTCCCTGCCGCTGCTGCAGCACCGGCTGGTGCGGAACCGGCAGCAGGCGTGGGACGAGCTCTACAACCTCTTCGGCGAGATCGGCCTGACGCCCCCCGAGCAGTTCCTGGAGAAGTACCCGCACCAGCTCTCGGGCGGGCAGCGCCAGCGCATCCTGCTGGCCCGGGCGCTCTCGGTGAAGCCGAGCCTCATCGTCGCGGACGAGCCCGTCTCGATGGTTGACGTGTCGCTGCGCATCTCGCTGCTGGACCTCATGGCCCGCGCCAACAAGAAGTACGGCATCTCCTTCGTCTACATCACCCACGACCTGGGCACCGCCCGCTACATCGCCCACCACGGCCGCATCGCCGTGATGTACCTGGGGCGCATGGTCGAGATGAACCAGATTCAGGCGGCCCTGGACCACCCGGCGCACCCCTACTTCCACGCCCTCATCGCCGCGGTGCCCGAGGCCGATCCGACCCTGCGGGGCGAACGCCTGCGGCAGCTGCCGCTGCGCTCCTTCGACATGCCCAGCGTCGTCAACGCCCCGCCGGGCTGCAAGTTCCACCCGCGCTGCCCCTACGCAGAGGAGGTGTGTGCCCGGGAGGAGCCCGGTCTCCGGGAGTATGAGGGAGGCATGGTGGCATGCCATCTGGTGGAAAAGATCAGGGCCGGGGGCCGGGAAGGGAAGTAGAGACGGCGCTGCAGTTCCTGCGCCTCATCGCAGCGGTGGCCATCACCGTTCTGATCATCGCCGTCCTGGGGCTCGCCCTCGGGCCGCGGGACGCCGGAACCCGGACGCTCTACGCGCTGGTCATTGGGTTCAACCTCTTGATCGCCTTGCTCTATTGGCCGGCGGTCAGGTTCCTGCAGCGGATCAACCGATAAGAGAAGGAGCCGAGAGATGAGCATGATCAGGGACATGGCGGCCGCCGATCTGCAGGCGGCACACGCGCTCTGGAATCAGGCAGCGGAGAGCCGCGACATCCTGCACAAACCGCTCACCCCGGAGCGGTTCGAGGCCCTGTTCGTCGCCGCGGACGAAGGGGAGGTCAAGTGCAACCTGGTCGCCGAGGAGAACGGCCGCGTGGTCGGCTTCGGCAACGCCTACCACAAGCTGGGCGCCGACATGGGCTACGTCACGTTCGTCCTGGTGGAGCCGGGTTCCCGACGCCGCGGCGTGGGGAGCCGCATGCTCGCCGAGCTCGAGGCCAGGCTGCGGCAGTACCCCGGCGTGAACAGGATCATCCTCAACTTCTTCAACCCGATCAACCTGGAGTGGTTCATCCCCGGCACGCCGGGCCACGACCACCCCAACGCCCCCGGCGTCGACGCCGAGTCGCCCGCCCTGCCCTTCTTCCTGAAGAACGGCTACACGGAGACGTACCGGGTGTACTCCTACTACCGCGAGCTGGAGGGCTTCCAGTTCGAGCCGAAGATCGCCGAGCGCAAGCGGGCGCTGGAGGAGAAAGGCATCACGGTCACCTACTACGACCCGCGCAAGCACTACGGGCTCGACGAGCTCTTCACCAACCTCGAGAACGAGGACTGGCGGCAGAAGGTCATGTCCAACGTGCACAGCCCCAACCCCTATCCGCTGCTCATCGTGCAGCGGGAAGGCCGTGTGGGCGGCTTCGCCGGGCCCCTGTTCGTGCAGGAGAGCGGCCGCGGCTACTTCGCCGGCATCGGCATCCACACCGACTTCCGCGGCGGCGGCGCCGGCTCCGTGCTCTTCTCGAGCCTGTGCCAGGGCCTGCGGGACATCGGGGCGACCTTCATGTCGCTCTTCACCGGGAAGACCAACGTGGCCCGGACCATCTACGAATCGGCCGGCTTCCGGATCGTCCACGAGTGGGCCTGCATGCGCAAGGACCTGAACTAGCCGCGAGGACCGGCCGAGGCCGGGTGATGATGCCCGGCACCTGCGTCCATGCTAATGAGGCGGCGGCCCCCAGCCGCACCTCGTTATAACACTGCGCACTGGGAGGATAGAAAAGTGAAGAGGATTGCAGCCGCGTTACTGATCCTCAGCATGCTCCTGGTCACTGCGTGCAGCGGCCAGAAGCAGACCCCGCCCCAGCAGACCCCGGGTCAGAACCAGACTCAGGAACCCTCCCCCGGTACGACGAAACCCAACACCCTGAAGCTGACCGGCGACGTTGACACGACGAAGACCCTGACGACGTTCGTCAACATCGAGCCGCCCCCTGCGTTCCACGGCAACCCGTACGATGACGTCGCCGGCCTGAACTGGTCGGTGCAGCCGCTGCTCTTCGTGCCGCTGGCCGACTACTCGCCGCTGCCCAACCGCGAGTTCCGTCCGGCCGCCCTGGAGAGCTTCAAGGCCGAGGGCAACACCCTGACCATGAAGCTCCGCAGCGACCTGAAGTGGAGCGACGGCAGCCCGCTGACCGTCGACGACGTGATGACGATGTTCTACCTGGGCGCCGCCAAGACCACCATCTGGCAGGTGGCCGAGTCCATCGAGAAGGTCGACGACAGCACCATCGTCGTCAAGTTCGTCAACGAGAGCCCGCTCAACCTGAACCTGGTGCTGCCCAGCTTCATCATGACGCCGCAGAAGCACTACGGCGAGCTGGCCGCCGACCTGAAGACCTACATCGAACAGTACCGGGTCTTCGACGAGGCCACCGGCCGCTACAAGTTCGACCCGGCCGGCCAGGCGATGATCGACGACATCAACAAGCGCCTGAGCGAGTACAAGCCCGACCCGCTGAAGGATGTGCTGTTCTCCGGCCCGTACATCCTTACCGGCGTCACCAGCGCTGAGGCCGTCTTCGAGGCCAATCCCCACTACTACATGGACGTCCAGATCCCGAAGGTCCGGGCGCTGCGCTCCGCCGGCGGCGAGTCCTTTGCCACCGCCGTGCTGCAGGAGGCCTTCACGGTCGAGAACGGCGGCCTGAGCCCCGAGATGACCAAGCAGGTCGAGCAGAAGTTCAAGAACACGCTCCGTACCATCTACGTCCCCGAGTTCTCGCAGATCGGCTACCTGTTCAACTACCAGATGTACCCCTTCGACAACCCCGTCGTGCGGAAGGCGTTCGCCTACCTGCTTGACCGCGAGACCCTGATCACGCTGGCCGAGCCCGGCAGCTTCATCAGCGACCCGCACGCCAGCGGCATGCTGCCCTCGCTGATCCCGGCCTACACCAACGCAGGGTTCGTGGACACGCTCCCCGACTACTCCTACAACCCGGCCAAGGCCGAGGAGCTGCTGACCTCCATCGGCTGGAAGAAGGTCAATGGCAAGTGGGCCAACGAGAAGGGCGAGGTCGTCAAGATCGAGATCTCGACCATCGGCTCCTGGCCTTCGCTGATGTACCCGTCTGAGGCCTACGCCACCATGCTGAAGGAGCAGGGCTTCGAGGTCGAGTTCAAGCCCATGGAGTTCGCCGCGATGGTGGACTACATGAACAAGGCCCAGCACCAGATCGCCTGCTACTTCGTGCCCAGCATGTCGACCTACGCCCACCCGTGGGAGGTCTACAACGCGGCCTACCTGGGTGCGTACGCCACCCGCATGAACATGCCGCAGCTCGAGCCCGGTCAGGACCGCATCCTGGTCGCCCCGAGCACCGGCAAGGAGTACAACGTCACCAAGATCCTGGCCGACCTCTACGAGGCCACCGACGAGGCCGAGATCAAGCAGCTCACCCAGGAGCTCATGACCCTGACCAGCGACCTGGTGCCGTTCGTGGGGCTCATTGAGAAGACCGCCCCGTTCCGCATCTACGACACCAAGCTGAGCCTGGCCGAGGGCGAGCTCGGCGTGCCGCAGAACAGCTTCTTCTGGTACGGCAACCTGAACACCATGCTCGCCAAGCAGCTGCGCGCCGGCGAACTCTACTTCGTCAAGTAGGCGCACAGCTCCACAGGGCCGGGGGCTGCCGCTGCAGCCCCCGGCCTCGTTCGCCCGGCGGGCAGCCCCGGCAAGGGGCGACCGGTGGCGGGCGTGCATCCCGACACACGAGGCCCGGCCGCCCGTGAGCAGCGTGGATCGCGACGCCCGGCGGCGCTTGAGCACGCTTGCAGGTGACTCGAGGCTGTCGTCGAACTGCCTGGGACATGACGCCCGAGGCTGGTACGGACCCTTGTACGTGACGCCCGGTGACGGACGAGCAGCGCCGGCACGTGATGCCCGGCGGGCGGCGAGCACCCTTGCACGTGGACTCCAGGCTGTCGTCGAACTGCCTGGGACATGACGCCCGAGGCTGGTACGGACCCTTGTACGTGACGCCCGGAGGCTGGTACGGACCCTTGTACGTGACGCCCGGTGACGGACGATCAGCGCCGGCACGTGGCGCCCGGCGGGCGGCGCCGGCGCGCGACACCCGCGGAATGGGAGGACTTGCGCGATGGCAGAACGCCTTGTTGTGCTCGGAATCGACGGCGGGGGAACCCGAACCCGGTGCCTTGCGGCCGACCTCTCGGGCAACATCCTGGGCGAGGGCGCCGGGGGACCGGCCAACGCCCTGGTGGTGGGCCAGGAGAGGGCGGTGGTCAGCGTGGCCGAGGCCGTCCGGCACGCCCTGCAGGCCGCCGGCCGCACCCCTGACGACGTGGGAGCGGTCTGCGCGGGGCTCGCAGGTGCGGGCCAGCCCGAGACGCAGGAAGCGCTGGCCGGGGCCCTCGCCGCAGCGCTGGCCCTGCCGGCAGCGGCGCGCATCCAGGTGGTAACCGACGCCCGCATCGCGCTGGCCGGTGCGCTGCAGGGAAAGCCCGGTGCGATCCTCATCGCAGGCACCGGCTCCATCGCCTACGGGCTGGACGACCGGGGCCGGCTGCACCGGGCAGGCGGCTGGGGTTGGATCCTCGGCGACGAGGGCAGCGGCTTCACCATCGGCCGCCAAGCACTGGCGGCGGGCCTCGCCGCCCTGGACGGCACCGGCCCGGCGACAGTGCTGGGCGACCGCATCTGCGCCGCCTGGAACCTCCAGCAGCTCTCCCAGGCGGTTCCCCGGGTCTACGCCGACCCGGCCGCCGCCCGGACGGAGATCGCCGCGCTGGTACCCGTCGTGGTGCAGGCGGCCGGCGAGGGCGACGCGGTGTCCCGCGAGATCCTGGCGCAGGCAGGGCGGGACCTGGCGCAGCTGGCTGCGGCGCTCCTCCGCCGCCTGGCCCTGCCGGAGCCGGTGGTGGCCACCACCGGCGGCGTGCTGGAGAGCGTGGCAGCCGTGCGGGAGGCCCTGATCCGCCGCCTGGCCGAACTGGCGCCCGCCGCCCGGGTCGTGGCGAGCGCCGCCAGCCCCGCCTCCGGGGCAGTGCTGATGGCCCGGATGATGCTGGGGTAACGCGGCGGGTAGGGCCGCAAGGCGAGAAGCCATCGGTCATCCGTGCCCTGAGACAGGTCCGGACAGGCTGACAGGCCGTGCAAGGATTGAGGGCGGTCCCGCCACACCTGACGGGGCCGCCCTCGTTCATGTCTCCGAAGAGCGCCGTGGTCACTCGCAGTCCTCACCGGCGCCGACCTTCCGTTCGAGCGTGACCACCAGCGTCGTGAACCCACCGAACCCCTCAACGACATACTGGAACTTGCAGCGCCAGCCGTCCCGGGCGTACGCATTCAGCGTATCCTCGAGTTCCTCGGCGGTGGCCAGCTTGAGAACCTTGTACTCGTACACCTGGCATCGCTCCTTTCACGCTCTGTTACGAAGATGACGCCCGGGTGCCCGGTAGTTCGCGGGCCGCCTGCCAAACGGTTGGCGTATCACCACCCTCCAGGGTACTCGGCAGCTTGCCTCCCCTTACGGTCGCCACCTCCCCCTACGACCGCCGCCTCGCTTGACGTCCGCCGCTTCGCTTAACGACCGTAGCCTCGCCTTACGGTCGCCGACTCACCTTTCAGCCGCCGCGTCGCCTTACGGCCGACGCATCCCCTTTCAACCGCTACCTCGCTTGATGCCCGCCGCTTCGCCTGACGTTCGCCGCTTCGCTTGACGTTCGCCGCTTTGCTTGACGTCCGCCCCTTTGCTTAACGACCGTAGCCTCGCCTTACGGTCGCCGACTCACCTTTCAGCCGCAACGTCGCCTTACGGCCGACGCATCCCCTTTCAACCGCCGCTTCGCTTGACGTCCGCCGCTTTGCTTAACGACCTTAGCCTTGCCTTACGGTCGCCGACTCACCTTACAGCTGCCACGTCGCCTTACGCCCGACGCATCCCCTTTCAACCGCCGCCTCACCTTACGGCAGCCGCCTCCGTGTACGGCCGCCGCCTTCCCCGGAACATCCGGCAGACCTTGACCGTCATTGCCAGAAAGGTCGTGCACCCGTCCGGCGTGGCCGCCGGGTGAGGGAGCCGAAGTGGAAGGTGAGTGGCGATGAACAGGCATGAGAGGGCGCTGGCGACGGTCCTGGAAGAGCTTCAGGCCCTCCCCGGGACCGATGCCGTGCTCTTCTTCGGCTCCGTGCAGCGGGGCGAGGGCCAGGCGACCTCCGATCTGGACTTCTACGTCGTCACCTCCGGCCGGGAGTACTGGAGGGCGGGCCGGGTCGTGGACGGCGTGCAGGTGGAGCTGTTCTTCAACCCGGCGCCCAAGATGCGGGAGCGCCTGGAGGAAGGTGACGCCGTCGCCATCCACGCCTTCGCCACCGGCCAGTTGCTGCTGGACCGCTCCGGGGTGGGCAAGGCGCTGGCCGCACGGGCCCGGCAGCTCTGGCAGGAGGGCCCCAAGCCCCTCACGCCGTGGCAGGCAGCCACCTGGCGGTACCGGCTGACCGACCTGGCCCAGGACATCGAGGACGTGCCCCCCGGCTCGCCGGAGGCGCATCTGCTCGCCGGTCTCCTCGTACCCCAGGTGCTGGAGGCGTTCTGCGCCCTCAACCGTGCCTGGGCCGACAAGCCCAAGCGGCTGCTGGCACGCATCCGGCAACTGGACCCCGAGCTTGCCGACATGGCCGCCGAGTTCTACCGGACGTCCAACCCCGCTGTCGCCGTGCGGATCGCCGACCGGGTCCTGGCACCCTTCGGGGGCCGCATCCACACGTACGAGAGCGACCGGGTCCCGATCGGCGAGCGCTGGCGCATACCGTTCCCTACCGCCCGGCGAGGATGGGGGCTGAAGGGGCCCTCCGTACACGGGTGCATGAGTTCAAGCGTAAACGGCAAGGGTTTGAGCCACGCTGGGTGTGGGTACTGGCTCAAAACCTTGCCGTTCAACCTTCAACGACCTCGCCGGCGCCGGCTGATCGACCCTCCCCCCCGAGTCCGTGACAGTGTCACTGCCCTTTCCGGCCTCCCCCACGGCCCTTCGGGCACCGTCCCAGCCCTCGGCCGGCACCCAATGGTAAGGATTTGAGCCACCGCCCGGACATGGGGTGGCTCAAATCCTTGCCGTTCAATCTTCAACGACCTCGCCGGCGCCGGCTGATCGCCCCTCTACCCCGGGTCCCTGAGAGTGTCAATGCCCTTTCCGGCCTCCCCCACGACCCCTTGAGGCCCGTCCCAGCACCCAATGGTAAGGATTTGGGCTACCGCCCAGACGTGGGGTGGCTCAAATCCTTGCCGTTCAATCTTCAACGACCTCGCCGGCGCCGGCTGATCGCCCCTCTACCCCGGGTCCCTGAGAGTGTCAATGACCTTTCCGGCCCCTCACGGACCCTTGAGGCCCCGTCCCAGCACCCAATGGTAAGGATTTGAGCCACCGCCCAGACGTGGGGTGGCTCAAATCCTTGCCGTTCAATCCTCAACTACCGCCACCGACAGCCTGCCGTCTTCCCACTCCCCCTACCCCGCCTCGAAGAACTTGAACTGCGCCTGGATCAGCCCGTAGTAGACGCCGCGCCGGGCCATGAGCGAGTCGTGGGTGCCCATCTCGACGATCTTGCCGTGATCCAGCACCACGATCTTGTCCGCGTTCCGGATCGTCGAGAGCCGGTGGGCGATCACGAAGGAGGTGCGGCCCTTCAGCAGCCGGGCCAGGGCCTCCTGGATCAGCACCTCCGTCTGCGTGTCGATGGAGGCCGTGGCCTCGTCCAGCACCAGGATCCGCGGGTCAGCCAGCAGCGCCCGGGCGAAGGAGAGCAGCTGACGCTCGCCCATCGAGAGCCGGGAGCCCCGCTCCCGCACCTCCGTCTGGTACCCCTGGGGCAGCCGCATGATGAAGTCGTGGGCGCGCACGGCCTTCGCGGCGGCGATGACCTCCTCGTCGGTGGCGTCCAGCCGGCCGAAGCGGATGTTGTCCATGATCGTGCCGCTGAAGATGAAGGTCTCCTGCAGCACGATGCCGATCTGCCGCCGCAGGGACTCCAGCGTCACGTCCCGCACGTCGATGCCGTCGATGCGCACGGCGCCCTCGTTCACGTCGTAGAAGCGGGAGAGCAGGTTGATGATCGACGTCTTGCCGGCGCCCGTGTGGCCGACCAGCGCCACGGTCTCGCCCGGCTCCACCTTGAGCGACACGCCGCTGAGCGCCGTGCGCCCCTCCTCGTAGGCGAAGACCACGTTGTCCAGCTCCACCGCGCCCCGGATGGGCGGCAGGGGCCGGGCGTCCGGCTTCTCCGGCACCGTCGGCTTCGTGTCCAGGTACTCGAAGATGCGCTCGCTGGAGGCCATGGCCACCAGGATGTTGCCGTACATCTGCGTCAGCCGGTTGATCGGCTCCCAGAACTGGCCCACGTAGGTGGCGAAGGCCACCAGCACGCCCACGGTGATGGCCCCGCTCTGCAGCACCCGCGTGCCGTACCAGTAGACCGCCGCGGTGGCCAGCGCTGCCATGATCTCCACGATGGGGTTGAACCAGGCGTTCCGCCGCTGCACGGCGAGCCAGGTGTAGCGGTTGTCGGCGTTCATGTCGCTGAAGAAGTCCTTGTTGGGCTCCTCCTGGCAGAAGGTCTGCGTGACCCGCACGCCCTGGATCGCCTCCGCCAGGTGGGCGGTGAGCCGGGAGCGCTTGATGCGCACCAGCTGCCAACCGTGCCGCACCTGGGTGCGCAGGCGGCCGGTCACGACGATCATCAGCGGCAGGAAGAGGAAGACCACCAGCGAGAGCTGCAGGTGCATCGACATCATGATCGCGATGATGCCCACCAGCGTGAGCAGGTCCTGCAGCACGCTGATGATGCCGTTGGTGAACAGGTCCTGCAGCGAGTTGACGTCGTTGGTGATGCGGACGAGGATCGACCCGGCCGGCCGGGTGTCGAAGAAGCGCAGAGAGAGCGACTGCACGTGGGTGAAGATGCGCGTGCGCAGGTCGTACAGCGCCCGCTGGCCCACCCAGTTGGTGAGCCGGATCCGGGCGTAGTTGGCCAGCCAGTTGACCAGGTGGACCGCCACCATCGCGCCCACCAGCAGCGCGAGCCGCTCGGTGCGCCCGAAGGGCTCCAGCCAGCGGGTCCAGACGGTGAACCGGACCTCCTCCTCCAGCGCCGCGTCGATGGTCTGAGCGATGAGCCAGGGCACCGCCAGCCGGGTGACCGTCGCCGCCAGCATCGCCAGGCCTGCCAGGAGCACCTGCCGGGTGTAGGGCAGCACGTAGCCGCCCAGCCGCCTCAGCTGGTTCCAGTCGAAGGGCTTCTCGAAGATCTGCTCTTCCTTGTAGTAGAACCGGTCTGCGTTCTCGCTCCGCTCGGGCCGCCCCCGGTGGTGCAGCTCGCGGGCGGTGCGGTACTCACCCATCCCCATCAGCGGCACCCCCCGTCCCCGGCAGCCTTCCGGGCCTGCTGCTCCTCGTGGTCGCGGAACTGGATGTCGTAGATGGCGCGGTAGACGCCGCCCATGTCCAGCAGCTGCTCGTGGGTGCCCCGCTCCACGATCCGGCCCGCGTCCAGCACCAGGATCTCGTCGGCGTGCTTCAGCGAGGAGAGCCGGTGTGCGATGATGAACGTCGTGCGCCCCGCCATCGCATTGCGCAGGGCCGCCTGGATCTCGTGCTCGGTCTCCATGTCCACCGACGCCGTGGCATCGTCGAGGATGAGGATGCGCGGGTTGTTAAGGATCGCACGGGCGATGGCGATGCGCTGCTTCTGCCCGCCCGATAGGCCCATGCCCCGCTCGCCGACGATGGTGTCGTAGCCCTGCGGCAGCTCCATGATGAAGTCGTGGGCCCGGGCCAGCTTGGCCGCCGCCACGATCTCCTCCATCGTGGCCGACCGCCGGCCGTAGGCGATGTTCTCCCGGATGGTCGCCGACCAGAGGAAGGTCTCCTGCAGCACGATGCCGATCTGGCTGCGCAGGTCGACCAGGTCCAGCTTGCGCACGTCCACCCCGTCCACGGTCACCCGGCCCCGGGTCACGTCGTAGAACCGGGGGATCAGGGAGACCAGCGTCGACTTGCCGGAGCCGGTGCCGCCGATCAGCCCGATCACGCTTCCGGGCGGGGCGTCCAGGTCGATGTCCACGAGCGCCGGGTGGTCGGTGATCTCCTTCGTGTCAGGCCGGGGCGTATCGTACTGGAAGGTGACCCCCTCAAAGCGCACGTGGCCCTTCATCCGCGGCAGCCGCACCGCATCGGGCGCCGTCTGCACGGCTACGGGGTGGTCCAGTACCTCCAGCAGCCGCTCACCCGAGGCCACGGCCTGGGTCAGCTCGTTGATGCGGTAGCCGATCTCCCGCATGGGCCAGATCCAGTACCAGATCAGGCTGTTGAAGGCGACCAGCTCGCCCAGCGAGAGCTCGCCCCGGATCACCAGCAGGCCGCCGTAGGAGAGCATCAGCGTGAGGGCCAGGTTGGAGAGCAGTTCGATCACGGGGAAGAAGCGGGCCCAGAGCCCCGAGGTGTTCAGGTTCGCCCTCAGGTACTCCTCGTTGTGGGCGGCGAACTTCTCCACCTCGTACCGCTCCCGGGCGAACGCCTTGACGGTGCGCATCCCGCTCAGGTTCTCCTGGGTGGCGGTGGAGAGGCCGGCCAGCGCCTCCCGCACCCGGGTGAAGGCCGGGTGCACCTGCCGCTCGAAGCGCATCACCACCACCAGCAGGAAGGGCATGGCCAGCAGGGTGACCAGCGTGAGCTTCACCGACATGGAGAGCATGACGACCAGCGAGAAGATCGTCATGAAGAAGACGTCCATCAGGTGGACGAAGCCGAAGGAGAGGAACATGCGGAAGGCCTCGACATCCGCGGTCACGCGCGACATCAGGTCTCCGGTGTGGGCGTTGTCGTAGAACTTGAAGTGCAGGTACTGGAGCTTGTCGTACAGGGCGTTGCGCAGGTCCATCGTCGCGTTCTGGCCGAAGACCTGGCCCAGATACTGGCGGCCGAAGTTGAGTACGGCCCGCACCAGAGCCACCGCCAGCACGGCGCCGGCCCAGTAGGGCAGCTCGGCGAACTGCCGCCCCTTGATCACCCGGTCGATCAGCTGCTCCAGCAGCCACGGACGCACCAGCCCGACGGCGGTGAGCACCGCCATGGCCACCACCGAACCCAGCCCCCACGCCAGGTACGGAAGGTAGAAGCGCCTGAGGCGCATGAACACTTGCATGTACGGAACCCACTCCCTTGCGTTATCGGTTGCTCAACCCGTCTCTGCAAGATTCGCCCAGAAACCCGGCAATCCTTTCGCCAACCGTACAGTGCAGGGACTTTACTATTAACCTGGCGCGCCTGAAGGCGCGGCGGCAAACAGTTCGACTTGCTCCGCCGTGCGCAGGGTAGTATCATGGTCGAAACAGGGCCCGACAGAGATGGAGGGGTGTGTGCCATGCAACACCTGCGACGACACCTCTCCGCCGGCGGCCTCGTCTTGAACAAGGGCGCGATCCTCCTGGTCCGGAACCGGCGCGGTCACTGGGGCCTACCCAAGGGCCACTGGGAGCCCGGGGAACTCCTGGAGGAGACCGCGGCGCGCGAGGTGCTCGAGGAGACGGGACTCGAGGTGGCCATCGGCGACCTCGCCTTCATCACCGAGTTCCGCAACTATGAGGCCAGGGAGCATCTGGTCCAGTTCTTCTTCGGGGCGACGTTGCTCGGTGGCTCCATCACGCCCGCCCCCGGCGAGATCTCCGGGGTGAAGTGGGTACCGACCAGCGAGGTCGGGCAGTACATTCGCTGGCGCCCCTGGCTAGAGCCGCTGACGCACTGGCTGAACGGCGGTACGGTTCGCTACCATTCCTTCCCAGACCCTTCACGCAACAGGATCCGCTAATCCCCGGGGCCGGGGGCTCTCCAGAGCCCCCGGCCTCCTGTCGCGTGATCGCGCAATAACTTCAGCATTGTGATAGCCAAACCATTAGATATGTGATAGCATTTCCATGAGGTCCAAATCAACCCAGCAAGGGGGGTCTCTTCGCACTTTGGTAAGACGTTTTACATAACTGTCAGCGCCAGATCCGTGTACGCTTCTGAGAAGCCCACACTGCAGGAGGTGCCAACGTGCGGTTCACACTTTCCGCCAAGCTGGCCGCCGCCTTTGCAGCCGTGGCGGTGGCCATCTCGCTTGTTGCCGTCTACGTCACGCTTTCGCTGCAGGCAGTCAGCGGCCAGTACCGCTCGGTAGTCGAGCGCATTCAGCCCGCAGCCACACACATGGCGAACGTCATCGCCGCCCTCAACGCCCAGGAGTCGGGGGCGCGGGGGTATGCGCTGTACCAGGACGTTCTGTTCCGAACCGACTACGAAGAGGCCACCCTCCTGCTGGAAGAGGAGCTTGCGGCCCTCCGGGCCGCGCTGGACGATCCGAACCACATCAAGGTGGTCGACCTGATTGCGGAGAACAGCGCCAAGTACCAGGCGGTGGCCGCGGATGCCTTCGCCAAGATCTCGGCAGGGAACCCCGGCGGCGGTGCGTCGGTCATGCGGACCCGAGGTGAGCCCCTCAGCCAGCAGGTGAGGGACCTGGCCGAACAGCTCCAGGTGAACCTGGACCGAGCGGCTGCGGATGCCGCCGACGCCGCCATGGCGCGGGCGCAGCAGGCACAGGTGGGCGCGGCTGTGGCTGTCGCCGTCGGCCTGCTGCTGAGCCTGCTGTACGGTCGGTTCCTCGCCAGGAGCATCGCCCGCCCTGTGCGCCAGGCGGCCACGGTGGCGCAGCAGCTGGCAGCAGGCGACCTGACGGTGCCCGAGGTGCGCGTGCGGGGCAACGACGAGATCGCAGACCTCGGCCGCGCCGTCAACCGGATGGTCGTCGACCTGCGGACACTGATCGAGGGCATCCAGCGCAACACGGATGCCGTGACCGAAACCTCGCAGCAGCTGGCGGTCGCCTCCGATGAGTCGGCGCGTGCGGCGGAGGAGGTCGCGCGGGCGATCTCCGAGGTGGCCGGCGGCGCAGCAGGTCAGGCTGAGGAGGCCAGCGCGGTCCAGGCCCGGGTGATCGACCTGCAGCAGGCGGTGCGGCAGATTGCCTCCGCCGCCGCGACGTCGGCCGACGAGGTGCAGCGCGCCGCCGCGATGGCGACGGACGTGCTGCAGGCGCTGACCCAGGCCGCACACGACGCCAACGATGCTGCGCAGGCCTCCGCCGAGGCGGCGGCGACGGCTCGCACCGGCTCCGATGCGATCGGCGTCGCCCTCGCGGGCATGGAGCGCATCCGGCAGGCGGCAGAGGAGACCGCCCGGCGCATCAGCGACCTCAGCGCGCTCTCGGGGGAGATCGGTCAGATCACCGCCACCATCTCGGAGATCGCCGAGCAGACCAACCTCCTCGCCCTCAACGCCGCCATCGAGGCGGCGAGGGCCGGGGAACACGGCCGGGGCTTCGCCGTCGTGGCTCAGGAGGTCAGGACCCTCGCCGAGCGTTCGGCCGCGTCCGCCGCGGAGATCGACCGGCTGGTCGCGGACATCCGGGAGCGCACCGAGCAGGCGGTGCAGGCAACGGAGGTGACCGCCTCCGAGGCCAACGCGGGCTACCAGACGGCGCAGGAGGCCCGGCAGGCGCTGGAGGGCATTCTGCAGACGGCCAACGCCGGTGCGGCCAAGGTCGAGCAGATCGCCGAGGGCGTGCGGACCATCCACGAGCGGGTCGCGAGCCTCGCGCAGGCCTTCGACGCCCTCGCCGCCAACAGCGAGGAGAACTCGGCGGCCACCGAGCAGATGGCGGAGGACGTGAGCCAGGTGGCTCAGAGCGCAGCACACATCGGGGATGTCTCCCGCGCCAACGCGGCGGCCGCCCAGGAGGTCTCCGCCTCCGTGGAGGAGCTGACGGGGGCGGCCGAGGAGGTCTCGGCGGCCGCGAGCTCGCTGACCCAGACCGCCGATGCGCTCCGGGACCAGGTGAGGCAGTTCAGGCTGTGACCGGCGCCGCGCGGCGCGTGCGGAAGTCCACGCCCGGGTAGTACATCTCAGCCACCAGCAGGTTCGGGCCCGTGCAGCCCGCCTCGGGGCAGTAGCAGTTGAAGGGCGCAAACCGCGGGTGGCGCTGCCACCGCTCGAAGACGTCCTCCAGCCGGTCGGCGCGGATGTTCCCCAGCGGGGGCACTGCGGCGAAGTCGGTCACCCGCACGTCGCCGCTGAACGCGTCGATGTTGAGCCGGTTCCGCCCGTCGGGGCAGTTGCGCACGGTCACGTTGGGCGCCTTCCGCACCGCGGCCAGGATCTCCTGGTCCTCCGGCAGCGGGCTGCACGGGAAGAACGGGAAGGTGCCGAACAGCACCCACAGGTCCGGGTCGCGCTCGGCCAGGAGCCGGCGCACCGCCTCCCGGAACTCGTCCAGGGGAAGCACCGGCAGGTCGGCCGCCCAGTCGGACGGGTACATCGGGTGCACCTCGTGCCGGCGGCAGCCCAGCTCGGCGAGGAAGCGGTTCATGCGGCCCAGGTGACCGGCGGTCTCGCGGTTCACCATCGACTCGGCCGAGACGAAGCACCCCTGCGCCGCCAGGGCCCGGGCGTTCTCCACGATGCGCGTGTAGAGCACCTCCGAGGCGGCCGGCGAGACGTCCTGCCGCCCGTGCCCCCAGACGGTGCGGTGGAAGTGCTCCACGTCGCGGTAGTTCCACGTGATGTGGAAGACGTCCACGTACGGGGCGATCAGCTCGTAGCGCCCCAGCTCGAAGGTCAGGTTGGTGTTGACCTGCGTCTTCAGCCCCCGGTCCCCGGCGTACTGCAGCAGCGGCAGCACGAAGGAGCGGAGGGCCGCCAGCGAGCCGCTCAGCTCGCCGCCGGTCAGGCTGAGCGTCAGCAGCCCCTCCACCTCGTCCAGGCGCCTGAGGATCAGGTCCAGCGGCAGGCGGTCGGGCTCCTGCGCCACCAGCGAGTCCCCCACGGCGCAGTGGCGGCAGCGCAGATTGCACCAGTTGGAGACGGTGATCTCCACGCTGGTGAGGCGATGGCGGCCCTCCCGACGAGTCCGGTAGGGCTCCCACAGATCAGGCATCAGTTCGGTCTCCCCCACGTCGCGCTCCCCCTCCGTAAGTCATCACGTGTTTCGTCGTCTGCGCGCCAGGCGGACCCGTAAGGGTCCGCCTTACGCTTATGTGGCTGCGGTCCGGTTCAGGCTCGGGGACGGCTCATCCGCCGCAGCGGACGGCCTCCGCGAACGCCGCTGGCTCCAGGTTCCACAGGGCGGTGCTGCTGGTGGAGACGCCGGACGCCCCCGCCTGCAGCGCCCTGCCCACCTCCCTGGGGCTGCGCACCAGCCCGCCGGCGATGATCAGTGTGTTGGGCAGCTGGGTCCGGATGGCCGCCACGGCCCGGGGGATGATCCCGGGCAGCACCTCCACCACCTCGGCCCGGCTGGACCGGGCGGCCTCGATCCCCGTGGTCAGCGACTGGGAGTCCAGCAGGAAGAGCCGCTGCAGGGGCGTGAGCCCCAGCCGCCGGGCGGTCTGCACCAGGCCCGTCCGGGTGGTGATGAGCCCCGCCGGGCGCGCCTTTTCGGCCAGGTACTCCAGGGCCTCCTCGTCCCGCCCCAGACCGCCGATGAAGTCCAGGTGGACGAAGAGGAGCTTCCCCGCCTCCGCCACCGCATCCCCCACGGCGCTCAGGCGCCCGATGCTGGTGGAGAGCAGGAAGACGGCCCGGCAGCGCGACGCCAGCGCCTCCGGGAGCAGCTCCTCGTCGCGCACGGAGGCGATCACCGGATGCTCCCTCAGCGCCTCCGCCAGGGCGGCCCCGCCCTTGCTGCGCCTCCGCTCGGCCACGGTCATCATCTCGCTTTCGCCGTTATTCCCGCCCCTCCAGCAACTCCTCGAGGCTGGGGGCGTCGTAGCCCACCACCACCCGGTCGCCCCGCACGACCACGGGGCGGCGCCAGAGGCCGGGCTCCGCCGCCAGCAGGGCGATCAGCTCGTCCTCGCTGAGGTCGCGCTCCGCCAGCCCCAGCTCCTTGTACCGCCGGCTCCGGGTGGAGAGCAGGTCGCGCGCACCGCCCGGCAGGCGGGCCGCCAGCCACCGCACCTCCTCCGGGGTGGGCTTCTCCTTGAAGTAGCGCCGCTCGGCGACGCGCACCGGCTTCGAGTCAAGCAACTGCTTGGCCTTCTGACACGAGGTTCACGTCGGATAGGTATAGAAGGTAACCTCTGCCACGGTCACCACCACCTCCTGCACGATAGATACCACTTCGTGACATGTCTGTCCTGCCCCCGCCGGGGCCGGGGGAAGCCCCCGGGCCCCGCGTCAGCGCCTTCGGGCCCAGCGCCGGAACAGCACGGTCGGGACGGTCAGGCCCGCAGCCAGCGTTCCGGCGTAGAGGAGCGCCCGCGCGAGCTGCCAGGCGCCCCCGGCAAGGTCGCTGCGCGACAGCATCAGCATGCCCCGGTAGGCGATGATCCCCGGCACCAGCGGGAAGAGGCCCGGGATGACGAAGAGGATCGCCGGCCGGTGAAGCAGCCGGGCCAGCGCCTCCGCCAGCACGCCCAGCACGATCGCACCGGCGAAGATCGCCGCCGGCTCAGGGGCGCCCATCCGGCGGGAGAGGTCGAACCCGGCCCAGGCCATGAGCCCGCACAGGCCCGCCCAGGGAACGGTGGCGCGGGGCGAGCGGAAGGAGACGGCGATGGCGGCGGCCGTGATGAAGGCGAAGGGATAGGTGATCACAGGATCGCCCCTCCCCCCACGAGGAAGAGCGCGGATCCCACCCCGGCGGCCAGCGCCGTCACCTTGACGAACGCCTCGAGGCCCCGGGCGGTGGCGCTCACCAGGTCGCCCGCGATCGCGTCCCGCAGGGCGTTGGTGAAGGCCAGCCCCGGCACCAGGATCATGATGCCGCCGGCCACCACGGGTCCCACTGGAACCCCGAGCCACCGGTTGAGCAGCGTCGCGCCGAAGACCGCGTTGGCCCCCGCGATCAGGTCGCTGACGGCGTCCGGCAGCCCCAGCCACCGGCAGATGCGCTCGCCGCCCTGCACGACGAGGTTGACGAGAAAGGCGGGCAGCACGCCAGGCAGCGTTCCGCCCACCAGCATCGTGCACGCCGCCGCAGCCAGGCCGCTGGCCGGCACGTCCATCCAGGCGGGCAGCGGCGAGGGCTGCCCGGCGATCTGCCGCACGCGCCTGAGGGCCTCTCCGGGGTCCAGCGGCTGTCCGGCCAGGGTGCGCGAGAGTTCGTTGATCGAGCTGATCCGGTCCAGGGCGATGGTGCGCTGCCGCACCCGGCGCACGACGGTGGTCTCCTCGTCGGTGCGGCTGATGAAGATGCCGGTCGGCGTGGCGTAGATGTCGGGCTCGCCCGCCCCGTAGGCGCGCAGGATGCGGGCGACCGTGTCCTCCACCCGGGCGACGTCCGCCCCGGACTGCAGCAGGACGACGCCGGCCTCGGCGGCGACCTGCAGCGCGGCCGCGTGTCTGTCTGAAGCCATTGCAGTTCACCTCAACCGGTCGGGGCGGGGGCGGCCCGCGGCCCTACATAGCGGCTCTGTACCGGCTGAACCCGGAGAGCCTGTCGAACCGGGCCCGCCCCTGGACCACCAGCAGATCCAGGTGGGCCATGACCTCGGAGAAGGCCAGGAACTGGTCGAACCCCTGCACCCGGGGGTAGAACTCCCGGGTCAGCTCCCACGGGCTCCGCCCGGCGCCCAGGCGCTCCAGGACGGCATCCAGCCGGTGGGCGTGCTTCGTCCGGTAGCGCTCCACCACCGACCGGTGGTCGGTGATGACGGGCCCGTGGCCCGGGAGCACCCGCTCCAGGTCGAGCCCGGCCACCCGGTCCAGGGAGCGCAGGAACTGGGCCAGCGTCAGCGCCCGCGCGGGGTCGTGGGGCACGGCGTCGGGATGGCCCGGCAGCACCGGCTCCATGATCGGGTTGGGCGTCACGCCTTCCAGCAGGTGATCGCCGCCGATCAGGGTGCGCGCCTCCCGGTCCAGGAACCCGGTGTGGCCCAGCGCGTGCCCCGGCAGGTGCAGGGCCTCGAGCTCGCCGCCCTCGAACGGGAAGCGCTGGCCGTCCGCCAGGGGCTGCCACGCCGCGACCGGGCCGCCCACCAGCCGCTCCATCCGCCAGAACTCCCTGGCCATCGCGATGACGGCGGCGTCGACCTCGGCCTCCTCCATGGTGCGCACGAGGCAGTCTCTCCACCACGGCGCCCCCTCGGCCTTGGCCTGCTCGTCGGGGTGCATCCAGACCTCGGCCCCCGACTCCTCCTGGATCCAGGCCGCCAGGCCGAAGTGGTCCACGTGGGCGTGGGTCAGCAGGATGCGGCGGACGTCGCGCAGGCCCACGCCGTGCGCGGCGAGACCGGCCTGCAGGGCGTCCCGGCAGTCGGGCAGGCCCAGGCCGGCGTCGATGAGCGTGACGGGATCCTGGCGGACAAGGTACACGTACACCGGGCCCAGCCCCGGGAAGGGCGTGGGCACCGGAATCTGGTGAATCGGCAGCATCTCCTGGTAACCCTCCCGAAGTGTGAGGCGCCGTGCCCCCCACGGCGCCTCATCCTTTCACTTTACCGTTTTTCGCCGGCCTCCGCAACCACCTGTTCGGCGGCCGGTTCCCCTCCCGGCGTCACCGCCTCCAGCAGCATCTCCGCCAGGTCAAGCACGCGCAGCTGCTCGCTGTTGTCCTCGGCTGCGATCCCGTCCGAGAGCATCGTCATGCAGAAGGGGCAGTTGGTCGCCACGGTGGTGGCGCCCGTGGCGATGGCCTGACGGCTCCGCTCGACGTTGACCCGGGTTCCGTGGTGCTCCTCCATCCACATCCGGGCGCCGCCGGCGCCGCAGCACATCGCCGTGCTGCCGTGCCGCTCCATCTCCTTCAGCTCCACCCCGGGCAGGGCCGCCAGGATGTCCCGCGGCGCCTGGAACTCGCCGCCGTAGCGGCCGAGGTAGCAGGAGTCGTGGTAGGTCACCGTCTGGGCGACGGCCTTGCTGGGCTTGAGCCTGCCTTCCTTGATGAGCCGGGCCAGGAGCTGCGTGTGGTGGATGACCTCCACGTCCAGCCCCATCTCCCGGTAGTCCTTGTCGAAGGTGTGGAAGCAGTGCGGGCAGTGGGCGATGATCTTCTTCACGCCGTAAGCTTTGAGCGTCTCGATGTTCTCCATGGCCAGCTGCTGGAAGAGCATCTCGTTGCCGGCCCGGCGGGCCGAGTCGCCGGTGCACTTCTCCTCCTTGCCGAGGATGGCGTAGGAGACCCCGGCCTGGTCCAGGAGCTGCACGATGGCCCGGACGATCTTCTGCCCGCGCTGGTCAAACGCCCCGGCGCAGCCCGGCCAGAAGAGGTACTCGGCGTCGGGCTTGTCGGCCAGCAGCGGCACGTTCAGCCCCTCGGTCCACTGCGTGCGGGTGTGGGCGCCCATGCCCCACGGGTTGCCCTGCCGCTCCAGGTTCTTGAAGGTCAGGTTCAGCTCCTGCGGAAACTCCCCCTGGAGCATCACCTGGTGGCGGCGCATCTCTACGATCTTGGGCACGTGCTCGATGTAGACCGGGCAGACCTCCATGCACGCGCGACAGGTGGTGCAGGACCAGAGCGCCCCGGAATCGATGACCGGCCCCACCAGCTCCGACTCGAAGGGCTGCTCGGTGGGCCGCTCGCCCCGCATGGCCGCCAGCGCCAGCAGCGGGCCCCTCTCGTGCAGGTGGTGCTGCAGGTCGAGGATCAGCTTCTTGGGGTTGAGGGGCTTGCCCGTCAGGAAGGCCGGGCAGTTCTCCTGGCAGCGCCCGCACTCCGTGCAGGCGTCGAGGTCGGCCAGGTCCTTCCAGGAGAGGTCCCAGAGCGAGGCGGCGCCCAGCACCGGCGTCTCCGACTCCAGGTCCGTGGTGCTGAGGATCCCGGCCGGCCGCAGGTCGGAGAGGAAGATGTTCACCGGCCCGGTGATGATGTGCATCATCTTGGAGAACGGCAGGTAGGCGATGAGCGTGAACGAGATGATCATGTGGAACCACCAGAGGATGCGGTGCAGCGCCAGCATGGCCTCCAGCGACATGAAGGCGGCCAGGGCGCGGCCGTGGGCGAGCCCGACGGGCGACCAGGCGCCCCACGGGTCCTCGGTGGCCACGATACGGATGCCCTCCACGAAGAAGCCGGTCCACAGGATCAGGAAGATGTGGGCCAGGAAGACCCAGTCATCCAGGGGAGACGTGGGCTGCGAGACTCGGGAAAGCGCCCGGGGCTTGACCACGGCGCGCCGCACCCAGGCGATCACCACGCCCACGAGAGCCAGGATGCCCGCCAGGTCCAGGACCAGCGACTGGAACCAGAGGTAGAACTGGCCCTGCATGATGCGGATGCGGAAGTCCTCGTGCACCATGACGACCAGCGTGCCGATGAAGAGGATGACGAAGCCCCAGGAGAACAGGATGTGGAAGAGCCCGGCCACCGGGTTCTGCGCGAGCCGGCGCTGCAGCACCACGTGCTGCCACACCCGCCGGAGGCGGGCCCGCACCTGGTCCCAGCGCACCTCGGGCTTCCCGATGAGCCACAGGCGGACGCGCTGCCACATGCCGTACGCGAAGACGGCGAAGGCGGCGATCAGGACCAGGTAGAGCAGGTAGCCGTTCGAGATGTTCCAGTAGACTTCCCGAGTCGCAAGCAGCATTTCTGTGCCTCCCCTTCTCTGGACGTGACCCGTCCCAGCTCCCCCATGCTGCGCTTGAATGAATGTCCATTCATATTCTGCCTCGCTATATTCGTCCCGCTCAGCACAATATCCTCTATGGTCGGTCTATTCTCCATAAAGACTTGCTGGGCCTTCCAATGCGCACCGGCCCGGCGGGGCATGCCCGCGGGCCGGTGCGAATAGCCTGTCTGGGGGTGATGTGTGTGCGGGATCTCCTCTACCGGGCGGGCTTTCCCAGCACGGTGCCGGGCTGGCTCGCCTTCCTCGCTGCGGTCGCGCTGGGCACCGTGGCCACGGCGGCCGCCAGCGGCATCGGGACGTTCCTCCTGGCGGGGCTGATTCTCCTCTCCTGGCTGCTCAACCTCGCCACCCTCCGCTGGCACGCCCAGTGGCGGCTCGCCTGCCACGTGGGCGCGTGGGTGCTGCTCTACCGCGTCGTCGTGCCCGACCGGCCCTGGTATCTCGTCGTTCCCGCCGCCCTCCTGCTGGCCGGCGCGGTCATCTGGGAGCAGGAGCGGCGCGTGGCCGAGGCCTAGCCCGGCCTAGCCCAGTGCGGAGCCGCAGTTGGGGCAGTAGTGCGCCCCCTGCGGGTAGACCGCGCCGCAGTAGGGGCAGGGTACGTCCGCCGCGATCAGCGGGAAGGCATCCACCGGGCGGAAGGGCGAGGCCTGCTGCGCCTTGCGGACCCGCGGCAGGAGCGCCAGCCACAGGGCGACCACCGCGGCGTACAGCAGCGCCGTGCCGAAGCCGTAGCGGATCAGGTCGGTCAGGGTCTCCAGCGCCATGGTCTGGTTGAGGCTGCCGAGGTTGTAGAAGCCGTGCAGCAGGATGGGCAGGACCCAGCCCTCGATGACGTGGAGCACCCGCTCCCGCCGGGTTCTGGCGAAGCGGACGACGCCCATGTGGTAGCCCATGATCATGCCCACGATGACGTGCATCGGCACGGCGGTGGTGGTCCGCACCATCGCCGTCAGCAGGCCGTCGAAGATGTCGTTCTCGGCGAAGACGTAGACGAGGTTCTCGGCCACGGCGAAGCCCATGTGCGTCACGCCGAAGTAGACGATGCCGTCCATCACCTCGTCGAACTCCGACCGGCGCCAGCTCACGGCCCAGGCGGCCGCCCCCTTGCCGGTCTCCTCGGTGAGGGCGGCCACGATGAAGGAGAGATAGACGGTGGACATGAAGCCGGTGAACGGGTTCACCCGGTCGATGACGACCTCGGCGAAGTAGATGGGGACGGTGACCAGCACGCCGGCGACGAAGGCGCCGGCGATGTGCGTCCACGGTTCGGGCTCATACTTGTCCAGATGACGGATGTACCAGAGCATGGCGGCCGCCGGCGCCAGCGCGATCACCAGGGCGAGCAGGTGGAGCAAGGGGGTCACTCCCTAACGGATCATGCTTTCGCGAAACGGCCCCCACCCGCGGGATGGGGGCACGTGTTCAGCCCGTTCAGCCGATCAGCTGCTGGAGCTTCATCGCCATGCCCATGTCGCCCCGGACCTTCAGCTTGCCCGACATGAAGGCCGCCATCGGATTCAGCTTGCGCTCGAGCAGGGCGAAGAAGTCTGCGACGGAGATCGTGATGGTGCAGCCCGGGTTCGGCAGGGGCCCCTCGCCGAGCTCGTAGGTGCCGTTGTCGAACGTGGCGTGGTAGACGCCGCCGCCCTCGCCGGTCAGTTCGAACTGGTAGCTGGCCTTCAGGTTCGCGATCTTCGCGGGATTCGCCGCGATCTGCGCCTTCAGGTTCTCGAACAGCTCCGCAATGGTCATCGTACCTCTCTCCTTCCGTCCTTCAACCCTCTGCGGCCGCGGGGCCTGGGCCTTATTGTTCGGCAAGAGCCGCAGGAAACTCCTGCATGTTAGCGCCGCGCATCGATGAAGCCTCCGGGAACGATGAACGGCCTGCTCCGGTGCACGGACCAAAGGCTTTTCTCGCACGTGAAGAGCGGCCAGCTGCCCCGGGCCCCGGCGAGAGCCAACCCGCCGGGCCGCGGTCGGGGTGGGGACGGAGGCGTCAGGAACGGCTCGAAGTTGAAGGTGGTGGTGATGCCCGCGTCCCGGGTCTGGATGGAGAACGCATCGACGTACCCGAGGAAGACGTCATCGGGACTGGCAAACCCCTGCAGCACCCGAACCCCGCCCAGACCCGAGGCGGAGTTGACGATGGTGGAGTCCGGCTCGGCAGCGAGGTACTGCGAGAGGGGCCCTACACCCGTGCCTGGGGTCAGGCCGCCGATTCCGTTCTCCGACCACCAGCCCCCTGCCAGGGCGTTCCAATCCTGCCAGGTGTTCAGCACCGGCAGCCCCTGGTCCGGCAGATTCGGGTTTCCCGAGCCGGGCGTCTGGAAGCCGGGTTCGAAGAAGAGGAGGTCGTCCACGTCGCCGTCCCCGTCATGGTCGATCTGAAGGATGATATAGGGCCACTGCTGCCCGTTGTTCTGGACGCCATACGTCCAGTAGCGCAGGTCGGTCAGCTCCCGGAGCGGAACGCCGTTGAAGGCGGTGTTCCGGATCTCGGCAGACCAGTCCCCGTTCGTCCCGGTGGCGAGGCGGATGGAGCCGTTGCCGATGGGCGGAAGTCCGGGCCCTGATTCGAGGGTCACCGCTCCGTCGGGAGAGGTCACCACGAACTGCCATCCGGCCTGACCATCCTGGGTGACGGTTGTCAGCACGTCGTCCCGCCGGAACTCTGAGCCGTTCGGCATAGATTTAGCTCCTTGTTAAGTGGGCAAAGACTACAGAAATACGTTGCATAATATTCCCGAACGGCACGGTGAGTTCCGGGAGCGTGCGGTCGCCCCGCCCCCGGCGAAGCGCCCTCCCGCGTACAGAGGCACAGGACCCGGTCCTGTGCCTCCGACTGTTCTGCGCTGCGTCACCCGCGGGCCGCCGGTCACGACACGGCGGACTTGCTCTTCTGCTTCTCCCGCTCCACCAGCACGCGCCGCAGCACCTTGCCGACAGTCGACTTGGGCAGCTCCGGCAGGAACTCCACCGACCGGGGCCGCTTGTAGGCGGCGAGGCGCTCCCGGCAGAAGTCGAGGATCTCCTGCTCGGTGGCCTGGGCGCCGGGCTTCAGGACCACAAACGCCTTCACGGTCTCGCCGCGGTAGGCGTCGGGCACCCCCACCGCACAGGCCTCCAGCACCGCCGGGTGCTGGTAGAGCACCTCGTCGATCTCCCGGGGGTAGATGTTGAACCCGCCGGCGATGATCATGTCCTTCTTCCGGTCGACGATGTAGAGGTAGCCGTCCTCGTCCATCCGGCCGATGTCGCCGGTGTGGAGCCAGCCGTCCTTCAGGGTCTCGGCCGTCTCCTCCGGCTTGTTCCAGTACCCCTTCATCACCTGCGGGCCGCGGATGAGGACCTCCCCCTCCCCCCCGGGGGGCAGATCGGCGCCGGTCTCCAGGTCGACGATGCGCACGTCGGTGCAGGGGTAGGGCAGACCGACGCTGCCCGGCTTGCGCGTGCCGACGCGCGGGTTGGCGTGGGTGACCGGGGAGGACTCGGTGAGGCCATAGCCCTCCATGATGGTGGCGCCGGTCACCTGCTCGAACTTCTGCAGCAGCTCCACCGGCATGGCGGCGGCGCCGGTCACGCAGAGCTCGATGGAGCTCAGGTCGTACTTGGCCATGTCGGGGTGGTTCAACAGACCGATGTACATCGTGGGCACCCCGGGGAACAGGGTCGGCCGGTACTTGGCAATGGTCTTGAGGAGGTCGCCGGGGTCGAAGCGGGGCACCAGGATCAGCGTGCATCCGTGCGCCAGGCCCATGTTCACGGCCGCCGTGAAGCCGTAGGAGTGGAACATCGGCAGCGCGCAGAGCACGGTGTGGTGACGGCTCTCATCCAGGTTGAGCCACTCGCGGATCTGCGTGATGTTCGAGGTGATGTTGTAGTGGGTGAGCATGACGCCCTTGGAGACGCCCGTCGTGCCGCCGGTGTAGAGCAGGACGGCCAGGTCCTCCTTGGGGTCGACCGCCGGCACCTGCAGGCCGTCGGCGCTCTCCTGCAGCAGGTCCATGAAGTGGGCGGCATCGGAGGCGGGGATGCGCGGCGGCTTGGCCTTCAGGCGGTAGAGGAAGTTGAGGGGGAAGTTGAGGAAGTCCTGCACGCCCGTCCAGATGTAGGCCTCGGCGCCGCCGGCCTCGCGCACTTTCTGCCAGAAGAGGTCCAGCGTGATCATCACCCGGCAGCCGGAGTCCCTCACCTGGTAGGCAATCTCCCGGGCCACGTAGAGCGGGTTGAACTGGACGGGGATCGCGCCGATGCGCTGGCAGGCCACGGTGGCGATCACGTTCTGCGGCGAGTTGGGCAGGATGATCCCCACGCGGTCGCCCTTCTGGATGGCGTACCGCCGCTGCAGCGCCGCGGCGAACCGGTCCGCCATCCCCACCAGGTCGCGGTAGCTGATCCGCTTGCCCATGAAGATGAGTGCGGTACGTTCCGGATAGCGGGCCGCCTTGTCGAAGAGTGCCTGGTACACGGGAACTTCCGGCAGGTCGATCTCCCAGCGCACACTCTGCGGATAAGCCTTGAGATACGGACGTTCCACTCCTCGTATCCCCCCTGACGAATGAGAATCGGATGATAAGAGCTATTTCAGGCATTTTACCATGTTTTCCGCCGTATATCCAGGCACTTTGGACTGGGCGCGTTTCGTATTTTCGTACCAAAGTACCACCGTATAGGCCGTTGGGGAGGGGGGAGAATACGCCCCGGAGGTGCCACTTGGACCGATGAATCTGAGACACGAGGCGTTAAGGTTCATCCGTGAACAGGTTGGGGACGGGGGGATCGGCTACGCCACGTCGCTCACCGCCCTCGAAGAGGAGTACGACACCAGCATGGAGAGCCTGGTGGAGACGCTGGAGGCAGAGTTCGGCGTGGAGCTCTCCGATGAGCTGCTGGTGGATGTCGAGACCGTCGGGGAGCTCTGCAACCTGATCGCCCGTGCAGACGAGTGAACAGGCGCTCTGGCCAAGAAGCCATCGGGGCTGAGGGGAAGGTGTCCTCAGCCTCGATGGCTTCTGCAGTCGCACTGCCGCAGACGATGTGGGCGGCCCCGCCGCGCCGGCGGGACCGCCCAGTTGGATGTACCGCTGATGCCCGCTACTCCCCGCGGGCGATCTCCACGCAGATCTGGGCCAGGATGTCCAGCGCCTCGTTCAGCTGCTCGTCGGTGATGACCAGCGGCACCAGCATGCGCAGCGTGTTGCCATAGATGCCGCACTTCACGGCGACGACGCCGCGCTGCCAGGCGCGCGTCACCACCTCGCCGGCCGCCCTGGTGGCCGGCTCACGGGTGGCCCTGTCGGTGACCAGCTCCACGCCGACCATCGCCCCGAGGCCGCGGATCTCACCGACCTGCAGCCCAGACCCGGGTATGGACTCCAGCTGGACGGCCAGGTCGCGGAACCGGCGCCGCAACAGGTCGCCGATGGCCCGGGCCCGGTCCGCCAGCCCCTCCTCCTCCATCACGTCCAGCACGGCGTTGGCCGCGGCGCAGGCCACCGGATTGCCCACGTACGTGCCGCCGATGGTGGAGTCGCCGGGGGCGTCCATCACCTCGGCGCGGCCGATGACGCCGGAGAGCGGCATGCCCGCGGCCAGCGACTTGCCCACGCAGATCAGGTCAGGCACCAGCCCCAGCTGCTCGCAGGCAAAGAAGGTGCCGGAGCGCCCGAAGCCCGACTGGATCTCGTCAGCGATCACCAGGAATCCGTGCCGCTTGGCCAGCTGGCTCACCCTGGCCAGGTAGTCGGGGTGAAGCGGCACAAACCCGCCCTCGCCCTGCACGGGCTCCAGGATGATCGCGGCGACCTCCTCGGGGGCCACCTGGGTCGTCAGCGCCCGCTCCAGCGCATCGCCGCAATAGCGGACGTACTCGGCCTCGCTCATCCCCACCGGCCGCCGGTAGGTGTAGGGCGCCGGCACCCGGTAGATCTCGGGGGCGAAGGGGCCGAAGCCCTCCTTGTAGGGCTTCACCTTGGAGGTGAGGGCCATGGCCAGGTTGGTGCGGCCGTGGAAGGCGCCCTCGAGAGCGATGATCGCCCTGCGGCCGGTGTACTTGCGGGCGATCTTGACGGCGTTCTCCACCGCCTCGGCCCCGGCGTTGAAGAAGCAGGCCTTCTTGGGGAAGTCGCCCGGCGCCTTGGCCACCAGCCGCTCGGCCAGCCGCACGTAGCTCTCGTACATGATGACGGAGAAGTCCGTGTGGGTAAACCGGGCCGCGCACTCCTGAATGGCCGCGACCACCCGGGGATGCGAGTGGCCCACGTTCATGCATCCCAGGCCGCCGGCCAGGTCGATGAAGACGTTGCCATCCACGTCCGTCACCAGCGCCCCGTGCCCCTCCTGGATCGCCACCGGCACGTGGATGGAGAGTGCGTCGGCCACCACGCGCTCCTTGCGGGCCATCAGTTCCCGGGAGCGGGGTCCTGGGATCGCGGTTACGAGCCTGACATGCCGCGTGGTCTGTTCCATGCGGATCCCTCCTTGCACGAGTCTGGCATCCACTCTATTCATTCATGTATATTGGCTCCCGCCCCCGCCGGTTCCTGCCGGCGTCATGCAGGATTGCATAGGCCCGGCGGCGCCGCAGACGCCTCCCGATTTGAGCCCTTGGTGTCTTGCCAGGGCACACCTGCCGTGCCCTAAGATGGACGGAGACGGCGCACTGCCGGGACCGGACCGACACGGCCCGACCGGGGCCGGTGAATGGACGCCGGCCAGGACCGGCGCCACCGCCGGCGGAGGCGCAGGAGCATGCAGGGGGCGACAACCTTGAGCGACGATGATTCCCGGCGATCCCTCGAGCGCCTGGTGCGCGCGGTTGCGGCAAATCCGGCCGTCCGGGCGGTGGGCCGGAGCGGCGGCGACCGGCCCCTCCCGGAGCCCGGCGAGGGGGATATCGACCTGTTCGTCTACTGCACCGAGATCCCCCGGCAGGACGATCGCAGGGTCCGGCTGGAGGGTCTCGGGGATGCGGTCTCCCGGGTGCACATCGAGGCGCCCGTCGACGGGCCGTGGGGCGTGGCCGACGCCCTGTGCCTGTGCGGCGTCGAGACCTGGGTGATGTACTTCACGGTCGATGCGCTATGGGCCGAGATCGGGGCCACCCTGCGGGGTGAATCGGTGAGGCGGGTCGACGATTACTACTACCCGGTCGGGCGCCTGGCCATGCTCCGGTCGACGGAGCCGCTGTATGACCCCGACGGGCTCTTCCGGCGGGTCTCGGACGCGGTCGCAGTCTACCCCGATGAGCTGGCGCGCGCCGTCCTGGACTACCACCTCCCCCGCGTGGACGACCGGGAGGACTTCGAACGGGCGGTCTGCAGGCAGGACGTGCTCTTCTACCACTTCGTCCTGGACCTGGCCCTCGACCACTTCCTGCAGGCGCTCTTCGCCCTCAACAGAACCTACTTCCCGAGCCGTAAGCGCTCCATGCACCACATCGCCGGCTTCGCGCAGAAGCCCGCCCGGTGTGAGGAGCGGCTGCTGGCGGCGGTCGCGCTGGGGGCGAGGCCCGAGACCCTGGCCGAGTCATACCGGATCTGGCAGGAGCTGGCCCGGGACCTGGCGGACCTCGCGCGCTGAGCAGCACCCGCCGCAGGCCCCGCGCACGCGCGAGCCGGCCCCTCCGCGCGCTGCGGGAGGGGCCGGCCATTTCACGGATTAACACTTGTCGGGGCTCAGCCAGGTCGTATCGGGCTTGGCGATGAGCCGCGCGTTCTGGTAGGCCATGTCCAGCGTGAGGATCGTGTTGCCCCGGTAGACGTTGCCCATCTTCTGCAGCACGAGGGCGAAGTCCGGCGACCCGCTGAACTCGCCCGAGAGGTAGATGGGCATGAGGAACTGGATCTGACCCATGTAATACTGGGGAACCACCAGCTTGTAATTGCGGCGCGCCATGATGCGGGCGAACTCAATTGCGGACTGGAACAGGGCGAAGATCTCGCTCTTCTTACGGTCGCGGTAGATGGCCGGGATGCGGTCGAAATTATCGTCGATGATGTGAATATCGTCGGTATTGATCTCCAGGTTGGGATCGAAAATGACGTCCGTGATCTTTTCGAAGAAGGTTGCCATCGGCGGCTTCCGGTTCTTGAACACGTCCAGGACCAGCCGGTCGTTCTCAAGCACCGCCCTGGGGTTGATGACCCGCTGGGGGAACTCCGGGTCGACCTCGCCCAGCACGTAGATCTCCCGGAAGTAGCGGTTGATCAGCCCCGTGTTGAAGAGCAGCAGGTTCTCCTCGCGCAGGATGTAGCCCTGCTGCTTCAGCCGCTCGAAGGTCTTTTCAATGTAGGACTTGAGGATGGGGTGCTGCTGCTTCGACTGGTACTGGCTGTAGCTCCACCGTTCGGGGATGGCCAACTCCGCGATCTCCTCCAGGAACCGGGCGCCGTCGGCCCAGGTGCGGAAGTAGAGGTCGCCGATGACGAAGCCCTCCCGGCGTGCCGCCTGGAAGAAGAGGCCGAACCAGGGCTGGCGGTTGGGGTTCTTGTTGAGGACACACTTGGCGGAGATATCCTCGCCGGTCGGCGTGGTCAGCCCCGTGGGGAACAGGATCGCGTCGGCCTCACGGTCATCCTCCGTCGGCTGCTCGCCGCGCAGGTAGATGAAGGACTGGTTCTGTTCCGCCCGTCCCAGGGCCGCCTCCAGGTCGGCCAGCAAGCGCTCCGGAGGCGCACACGGGTCGCCGATCATGTTGGCCAGGAACCGCAGGGCTTTCTCCCTCACGTCCGCAGGCAGAAACGTAAACTCCTCCAGGCGCAAGTATCATTCATCCTTTCCCGTCGTGCGGATACAGGCTTTTGGCTACCTTTTTCTGTTCCGCACCTCAGTGTCGAATCCCTGTCGAATCGCGCTAGAATCACCCTTCCAACAAGCGGTTTTCCACCAGGTGATGGTGGAACCAGAGCTCGAAGAGCAAGGCCAGCGGAATCGCCACCAGCAGCCCCCCGACGCGGGGGGCTGCGTTCATCGCCCGCAGCAGCAGCAGCGAGCCCACCAGCAGGACGGCGGCGTCGCCCCCCAGCACGGGCACCCGGCCGAAGCGCGGCAGGGCGACCAGGTCGACCAGCCACAGCACCAGGGTGTGAACAGCCGCCATGATCAGCGACTGGGGCAGTGCCAGGCGCCCGTGCGCCGGCAGGGTGAAGCTGAAGATCAGGATGTAGGCGGCCAGCTTGAGGCAGAGGGCGTTCACGTGGCGCATGGAGCACTCCTCCCTCGCCAGAGTCCTTCACGACGAAGGATACGCCCCACCCGCCCGCGAATGACGCGGTCACTGCCCGCTCGCCGCAGTTCCCGTGAGGCCCAGCGGTTCGGCCGCCGCCCGCAGCGCGGCGATCACCATGCCGATGAGCTCGTCCAGCTCCACGCCCAGCTCCTGCGCCCCGCGCACCACGTCGTCGCGGTTCACGCCCGCCGCGAACCGCTTGTCCTTCATCTTCTTGCGCACCGCGGCGACGTCCACGTCGTGGATCGACTTCGACGGCCGCACCAGCGCGGTGGCCACCACGAGGCCGGAGAGCTCGTCCACGGCGTAGAGCACCCTGTCCCGCAGCGACCGGCGCGGGTAGCGGTCGGCCACCGCGTCCACGTGGGAGCAGATGGTGTACCGGATGTCCTCGGGCACGCCGAGGTCGGCCAGGATCCGCTCGCCCTGGAGCGGGTGGTCGGGGGTCTGGGGGTAGCGCTCGTAGTCGAAGTCGTGCAGGAGGCCGATGAGGCCCCAGGTCTCCTCGTCCTCGCCGTAGTGGGCTGCGAAGTGGCGCATGCAGGCCTCCACGGCCAGCAGGTGGCCCCGCAGCCGGGGGCTCTGCACGTGTTCAGTGACGAGCTTCCAGGCTTCCTCTCGGGTCAACTCGGTAACGCCTCCCCTAAAGATTTACGACCTCAGGTTAACCAAATTGGCGGCGAGTCCTCCCCGTACATGGTAGACTTGTGACGGAGGTGAGCGCAATGCGGATTTACACGCGCACCGGGGACGGGGGCCAGACGAGCCTGCGCTGGGGAGAGCGGGTGCCAAAGAACGCCCTGCGGGTGGAGGCCTACGGCACGGTCGACGAGGCCAACGCCCACATCGGGCTGGCGGTGGCCTTCCTGGAACCGGCCGGGGCCGGCCCGCTGCGGGCCCTGCTCCTGCGCGTCCAGCGGGAGCTGTTCGACGTGGGGGCAGACCTGGCCACGCCGCCCGACCGGGAGCGGGGCGAACAGCCGAGGGTGACGGACCAGATGGTGGCGCGGCTGGAGGCCGACATCGACGAGCTGGAGCGGGGGCTCGACGCCCTGCGGAACTTCATCCTGCCCGGCGGGAGCCGGGCGGCCGCGGCGCTGCACGTGGCCCGCACGGTGGTGCGCAGGGCCGAGCGCCAGCTGGTGTCGCTGGCGGAACGGGAGCCGGTGGACCCTGCGCTGCTCAAGTACCTGAACCGGCTCTCCGACCTGCTCTTCGTGGCCGCCCGCGCCGCCAACAGGGCCTCGGGCCAGCCGGACGTGATCGTGGAGTGGGGCAAGCGCAGCTGACCGGCCGGCAATATGGCGCGGTGTCAACGGCTTGACATGAGGTGATTCCGTGGCGCTCATCTCGTTTGATCTGGACGGCGTACTGCAGAAGAACCCCTTCCGCCTGGGGCGCCCCGACGGCGTCTTCGCCCACATCGCCCGGGAGCTGGCCCCGTACGTCTCCGAGGCCGATCCCGAGCGGGCGGTGCTGGGGCGCATCGTCGCCGAACACCGGCGCCGGCTGGCGGAGGGCGACATGGTGGGCGCGCACGACTGGGACGGCATCGCCCTCGCCGTCGCCCGGGAGGTAGGCTACCCCGGGCGGATCGACGTGCCCGGGCTGGTGGAGCACTACTGCCAGGTGGACGGGCTGATCTCCTCCTACCCCGGCGCCGCCGAGTGCCTCGACGCGCTGCTGGCCAGGGGACACGTGCTGGTCTCGGTTACCAACGGCTTCCGCCGCTACCAGGAGCCCGTGCAACGGGCGCTCGGCCTCCTGCACCGGTTCACGGCGCTGGTCACCCCCGACGCGGCGGGGGCGGGCAAGCCCCAACCCGGCATCTACCGCGCCGCGGAAGGCTATGGCCCGGGCCCGTACGTTCACGTGGGCGACGTGCTGCCGCACGACGTGGCCGGCGCCAAGGCCGCCGGCTGGCAGGCGGTCTATGTGGTTCAGCCGGGGGCGCCGGGGTATACCGAGATGCCCGAGGCGCTCCTCAGGCTGCCGCCCTGGGAACGGCCGGCGGCTGGGCGGGACTGGCTGGAGGAGCGGCTGGCGATCGACAGGCGCTGGCACACCCACCCGCACTGCGAGCTGGACGACTGCATGCCCGACGCCATCGTCCACAGCCTGCTGGAGGTTCCCGCCGCCGTGGACCACATGGTGGCCGGAGGTGCGAAGTAGAAGGGGCCGGCCCGACCGGGGCCGGCCCCCTGGCTTACGGGCCGGCGTCGAACACCGCGAAGCTGGTCACCAGGTTGCGCTCGAAGGCGGAGCCGTCGCGCAGCGTGCCGGTCACCGTCACCGAGAGGGCGTGGACGCCGGCCTCCTCAGGCGCCTCGACCAGCGCCACGTGGCGGCCCCCCTCGGAGCGGAACTCCGCGTGCCCCAGGGCCGCTGCGCCGTCCCGGACCAGCCTGGCCTCGGCGCGGCTCTCCGCCACCGCCGGGCCCAACAGCCTGAGGGTCACCGGCCGGGACTCGCCCGGCAGCGAGACGCCCGCGCCCCGGTCGAGTACCGCCTGCACGCCGCCCTCCAGCGCGGCGACCATCAGGTAGGCGCTTTCCTTTGCACCCGTGACCTCCAGCCGCCACTCGCCGGCCTGGGGCCGCTGCACCTCTGCGCTGCCGATCCAGGCGCCGGCCAGCACCTCGCCCTCATCGATCCGGCCCGTCAGCTTCACCGGGTGCACCGTGCCGTCGGGGGCCACCAGGCTGGCCGAGAGGTCAGCGGAGGAGCCCAGGACGTGGAAGGTGACCGCCGTCACGCCCCGCTCCACCGGGAAGCTGGCCGCGGCGGAGCCGCCGCTCACCGGGCCGCCCCGGAGGATCAGGTTGCCCGGCGCTGCCTCGCCGCCGTACGGCTGCGGTGCGGCCACAGCCCTCTCCCCCGGGGAGCCGGCGGCCGTCAGCCGCGGGGCGATGGTGCTCCAGACCCGGCTGCCCATGCGGATCTCGTCGTGGTCCCAGTAGCCCGTCCGCAGGTGGGTGCCGCCCGGCTTCTCCGCCGACCAGACGGGAACCAGGCCGTCATCCTCCCCGGAGATGTACATGCAGCCCAGCCAGAGGGCCGTGAACACGGGGCCGCACTTGTAGCCCGACACCGTCGAGTAGCGCACGGCGGGGTCGAGCCCGTCGGTGACGGAACGGAAGTAGTCCATGTAGCCGGTCTGCATCACGTAGGCGGCGTCGGTCCGCTGTCCGAGCAACTCGGCGAGCCAGCCGGCCCAGTCCGAGTAGGCCAGGTCGGCGACCGGCGTGCCGCGGTGCGGCGTGCCCAGCGTGATCACCTCGCGGATCTTCGGGGCGGCGCCGTAGTGGACCGAGGCGGCGTTGGCGTCAACACCGCCCTTCGAGTGGGCGACGATGGTGACCCGGTTCACGCCGAAGTAGCTGGTAATGCTGTTCAGCAGGCTGCTCAGCAGCTGGCCGTTCGCCCACATGGTGCCCTCGGGGTGCAGGGAGACGAACGCCGTCCGGTAGCCGTTGTTGTAGGCGTAGGCGTACATGTCGTTGGTCCCGTGGTAGGTAGTCTCATCCCACCAGACGGAGGCGGAGCCGCCCTTGCCGTGCACGAAGACCAGGACGGGCTTGGCGGGGTCGACGTTGGGCGGCGTGGCGCCGACGTACCAGTCGCCGGCACCGAGGGTCATGCCGACCCGGGTGGGCGCCGGGGGAGCGGCCGCGGCGGCGGCTGCGGCGCCCTCCGGCGGGCGGGCGGCCTGAACAGGGGACACGGAGGCCGAGGCGAGCATCAGGGAGCAGACGAGGAACAGCGGTACGATCCTGCGCATGGGGTATCCCTCCTTTGCCCCAGACCGTACCGCACAGATGACATCAACGTCTACAATGTTCAGTCTTTTTCGCCGTCAGCGCAGGGCCCGCTCAGCCCGCAGCCGTTGCCAGCACCCGCCCGTCCTCCATCCGGTAGATGCGGTCGCAGACCTGGCCGACCACCGGGTCGTGGGTGACCACGACGAAGGTCTGCCCCCGCTCCTGGGCCAGCCGGCGCATCAGGCGGAGCAGGGCCCGCGCGTTCTGCGAGTCCAGGGCCCCCGTGGGCTCGTCGGCCAGCACCAGCGCCGGGTTGTTCACCAGCGCCCGGGCGATGGCCACGCGCTGCTGCTGGCCCCCGGAGAGCTGGCCCGGCAGGTGGTGCAGCCGGTCGCCCAGCCCCACGGCCTCCAGCATCGTCCGGGCCCGCTCGTACGGGTTCGCCGGGCGCGGCCGCAGGTACCGGAGCGGCAGGGCCACGTTCTCCAGCGCGGTCAGCGTCGGCACCAGGTTGTGCGCCTGGAAGATGAAGCCCAGCCGCCGGAGCCGCACGGCCGGCAGGGCGGCGTCCGCCAGGCGGGTCACCTCCACCCCGTCGATCCACACCCGGCCCGCGTCGGGCCTGTCCAGGCAGCCCAGGATGTGCAGCAGGGTCGACTTCCCGCTGCCCGACCGCCCCATGATCCCCACGATCTCCCCCCGGCCCACGGTGAGGCTGGCGCCGTCCAGCGCCCGCACGCCCATGGGGTAGATCTTCACCAGGCCCTCTGCCACAAGCAGCGGCTGTGTGCTCATTCCCATCCCCTCCTAGATGGCCCGCAGCGCCTCCACGGGATCGAGGTTGGCCGCGCGCCAGGCCGGCAGGGCCCCTGCGGCGCCCCCCAGCAGCGTGGCGAACCCCAGCGCCCCGAACGCCAGGCGCGGCGTGAGCAGGAAGACCGGCGTCCCCTCGGCGGCCGCGTGCCCGTTCAGCACCGCTGCGACGGAGAGGCCGAGGAGGCCGCCCAGGAGGCCGATCAGCACCGACTCGGCCAGGAACTCGCCGAGGATCGCCCAGCGGCCCGCACCGATGGCCTTCTTGATGCCGATCTCGCGCGTGCGCTCGCCCACGGCGAAGAACATCGTGTTGATCACCGCCAGCGCCCCTACGATGACTGCGATGGCCCCCGAGCCGAGTATGGCCGTGTTGAGCAGGTTCGAGGCGGTGCCCGCCGCCCGGGCCAGCTGCTCCGGCGAGTGCAGCAGGAAGCCCTTGCGCAGGCTGCGGGCCAGCACGTCGGTGATCTCCTCACCCATGCCGGGGTCGACCAGGGCGTAGGCGTTGGTCCACACCCTGTCCAGCCCCATCTCCCGCAGCAGGGCGGAGTCGCTCATCAGCAGGTCGCGGGCGTCCTCCTCAGGGATCAGCGCCCAGCCGTCGGGCACCGAGAGCGTCTCCTGCAGGATGCCCACGACCTTGAACGCCTCGCCCCGGGCCGTCATGATGTCGCCCACGTCCAGCTTCATCTTGTGCGCGGCTGCGCTGCCCAGCACGGTCACCCTGCGGTCGCCGGGGCGCCACCAGCTGCCCCGGGCGAGCCGCAACCGGGCCGCGTCCCCGGCGATCAGCTGGGCGCGCGCGAAGTTGGGCAGGTTGATGCCCACCAGGAAGCGCGGCGCCAGCTCGAAGCCCGCCGTCTCGTCCAGCGCCATCATGATCTGCGTCTCGACGTGGCGGACCCCCGGGGTGCGCTTCATCACCTCGATCTCCTCCGGACCCAGCAGGTTGAGCCGCAGGAGGCCTCCCGTGGAGTGGATGGCGATGCGGCGCGCGAAGTAGGCCTCGCCGCCGTCGATCAGCCGGTTGAACTTCTCGGCCATCGCGCCCATCACGGTGAAGGCCAGGATCCCCACCGCGATGCCCAGCACCGTGAGCCCGGTCCGCAGCCGGCGACGGTACAGGTTGCGCAGGATCTCCATGGAAACGCTTACCTCCCCCGGCAATGCTATCCTATAGCATGCCCAGATTGAGGCAATTTCAAAGGCCGCCCCGTAACCGGGGCGGCCTTTGCGCTTGCTTCAGTCGTGGAAGACGAGCTCCCTCTGCTCGTTCTTCAGGTATCGGGTCGACGGGTGGCTGCTCCGCACCATGTACCTGGCGACCTCCAGGTCGGTCAGGCTTTCAGCCGGTACGCCGTAGTAGCCCTCCAGTTCACGGGCACGTTCGCTGCGAAACATCTCAACCTCATCCACTGGCACTTCGTAGTCCCAGCCGACCTCGATGGTCTGGCGGCCCATGCTGCGTGACACCTCTTCTCAGCTCTGTCCCACGTACCTGGTGGCACAAAGTGATTACCACCGATGATAGTAGACCTGGGGGGTGTATACGTCAATAGTGCCGCCGATTGCAAGCCGGTATCCGCTGAATTCGCTATGCTTATAGCTCTGCGCACGGGTAGGGATTAGCGGTGCAGGAGCGCGGCCGCCTCCCGGTCCAGCAGCACGGTGACGTTGGGATGCAGCTGCAGGGCCGTGGCCGGCACGTCCGGGGTCGGGGCGCTCTCCACCATGTCCCGCACGGCCGGCGCCTTCTCCTGGCCGCTGGCCAGCAGCAGGATCCGGCGGGCCTCCAGGATCGTCCCGATACCCATGGTGATGGCCTGGCGGGGCACCTCGTCCAGGCTGTTGAAGAAGCGGGCGTTGGCGCGCCGGGTGCTCTCGGCCAGGTTGACCACACGGGTCCGCGCGTCCCACTGCGAACCGGGCTCGTTGAAGCCGATGTGCCCGTTGTGACCCACGCCCAGCACCAGGATGTCGAGCCCGCCCGCGGCGCGGATGGCCTCCTCGTAGCGGCGGCACTCCTCGTGGGGATCCGGGGCGTTGCCGTCGGGGATGTGGCAGTTCTCGGGCCGGAGGTCCGACCGGTCATAGAGCGCCCGCTTCATGAACGAGTAATAGCTCTCCGGATGGGTGCGGGGCAGGCCCAGGTACTCGTCGAGGTTGAACGTGCGGGCCTGCGCCAGCGAGACCCCGCTGGCTACCAGGGCGTCGTAGAACCCCAGCGGGGTCGAGCCGGTGGGCAGCCCCAGCACGGCGTCGGGCTTCTCCTGCAGCAGTTCGACCACGATCTCGGCGGCGCGCCCGGACATCGCGGCGTAGTCAGGGAACACCTCGACCGTCAGCGGATACCGGTTACCTTGCATCGTAGAACACCTCTCCACCGATTATGGTTGTCATCACTTCGAGCTTGTCGTCCAGTATCAGCAGGTCGGCGTCCTTGCCGACGGCCAGCGAGCCCTTGCGCGCCTCCAGCCCGAGCCTGCGGGCCGGATGGAGCGAGGCCATGGCCACCGCGGTCGGAAGGTCTAGGCCGACCATGTCCACGAGGTTCTGCACGCCCCGCTCCATGGTCAGCACCGAGCCGGCCAGGGCGCCGCTGTGCAGCCGGGCCGCGCCGTCCTTCACGGTCACCGGCAGTCCGCCCAGCGTGAACTCGCCATCGCCGAGGCCGGCGGCCCGCATGGCATCAGTCACCAGCAGCACGTTCTCCGCACCGCGCGCCCTCACGGCCACCTGCATGGAGGCGGGGTGCACGTGCACGCCGTCGGCGATGATCTCCACCGTGACCCCGGGCAGCGACAGGGCGCCGCCCACGGTGCCGGGCTCCCGGTGGTGCAGGCCGCGCATGGCGTTGAAGAGGTGGGTGACGTGGGAGACCCCCGCCTCCACGCCGGCCTTCAGCTGGTCGTAGGTGCAGTCCGTGTGCCCTGCGCTGACGACCGCCCCGCGGCCGGCCAGGTGGCGGATCGCCTCGAGGGCGCCCTCGATCTCGGGCGCGAGCGTCACGTGCCAGCGGTCGTCGGGCCGGCCCTCCGCCAGCCAGCGGTCGATCTCCGCGACCGAGGCGGAGCGCACGTACGCCGGGTTCTGGGCCCCCTTGTACTGCATGTTGATGAAGGGGCCCTCCACGTGGAAGCCCAGGATCTGCGCGCCGCGGCGCGGCGCGGCCTTCACGGCGCGGAAGGCCCTGATCAACTCCTCCTCCGGGGCCGTCAGCGTCGTGGCCAGCAGCCCGGTCGTCCCGTGCCGGGCGTGGCAGGTCGTGATCGCGACCACGGCCTCGGGATCCGCGTCCATGAAGTCCCCGCCGCCGCCGCCGTGAACGTGGATGTCGATGTACCCGGGCGCGATGTAGCCGCGCTCCACCACCTCCGCCCCGTCAGGCACCGCGGGGGCCCCGGCGTCGGCCTCCAGGTCCCAGACGCCGGTGATCCTGCCGTCCTCGCAGGCCAGCAGCCCGTTCGGCACCACCCTGTCAGGGAGGATGAGCGCGCCCTTCAGCCACCTCTGCATAGACCGGTCATCTCCTGTGTCTGCTTCTTCGCTACCTCTCCTGCGCCAGCGCGATGGCTTTCCGCACGAGGCCGCCGGCGCGCTCCAGCGCCTCGCGGGCCGCAGCCGGGTCCACGCCGGCCACCAGGGCCACGATGGCCTGCTTCACGGAGCCGCCCGCCGCGCTCAGTGCGCGCCCGGCCGTCTCCTCGTCGGTCTCGGCGGCCAGGGCGACCATGCGGACGGCCCGCTGCCGAAGCTTCTCGTTGGACGCCTGCATATCGACCATGAGGTTGGTATATACCTTGCCGAGCCGGATCATGGCTCCGGTGCTCAGCATGTTCAGCACCATCTTCTGGGCGGTGCCCGCCTTCATGCGGGTGGAGCCCATCACGACCTCCGGGCCGACCACCGGCGCGATCGCGACGTCCGCGGCGGCGGCCAGCGCGGAGCCGGGGTTGTTGGTCACGGCGACCGTCGCACACCCCCTGCGCCGGGCCTCCTCGACGGCGGCCACCGTGTACGGCGTCCGGCCGCTGGCGGCGATGCCCACCACCACATCCCCGGCCTTCACCCGTGCGGCGATGTCGGCCACGCCCTGCTCCCGGGAGTCCTCAGCCCCCTCGCGGGTCACGAAGACCGCCTCGGGGCCCCCGGCAATGACCCCCTGCACGAGATCGTGCGGCGTGCCGTAGGTCGGCGGGATCTCCGAGGCGTCCAACACGCCGAGGCGGCCGCTGGTGCCGGCGCCGACGTAGAAGAGGCGGCCGCCCTCCCGGAGGCGGGCCGCGATCAGGTCGATGGCCCGGGCGATCCGCGGCAGCTCCTGCTCCACGGCCAGGGCGACCAGCTTGTCCTGCTCGTTGATGATGCGGACCATCTCCTCGGTCGAGACCTGGTCGATGTTCCGCGATGCTTCCAGCCTGCTCTCTGTCACGAGGTGGTCAGTGTCCATGTCCATTCTCCCCCTGGGTGCGAAGCTCGGCGACGAACCGGTAGCGGTCCCCTCGATAGTATGAGAGCACCAGCTCCACCGGCCTGTCCCACTGATCGTGCACGAGTCGCTCCATGTGCATCAGCGGGGTGCCGGGCCGCACGTTGAGCACCTCCGCCTGCCACTCCTCGGCCGGCACCGCCTCCAGGGTCTGGGTGGCCCGGAGCAGCTGCAGGTCGTACCGGTTGCGCAGCTGGTCGTAGAGCGACTGGCCCTCCAGGTCCAGCGTCAGGACCCCGGGACAGGCGTCGACGGTCAGGTGCGAGATCTCCAGCGCCAGGGGCTCGTCGTCGGCCAGACGCAGTCGTTCCAGGCGGTAGATGGGCGTCCCCTCCCTGCACTGCAGGGCCGCTGCCACCCGCGAGTCCGCGGGAACCTCGGCGGCCGAGAGCACGCGGGTCGCCGGGCGGAGCCCCCGCCGGCGCATGTCCTCCGTGAAGCCGCTGACCAGCGTGAGCGGCTGCACGATCTTGGGGCTGGCCACGAAGCTGCCCTTGCCCTGCTCGCGCACCAGGTACCCTTCCACTTCCAGCTGGACCAGGGCCTGCCGGGCCGTCATGCGGCTCACCCCGAACCGGTCGCTCAGTTCACGTTCAGAGGGTACCCGGTCCCCCGGCCTCAACCGACCGGCTTTCATATCATCCAGCAAGCAGTTCTTGATTTGGTGGTACAGCGGAGCGGGCTCCTCCTTCAGCCTGGCCAGATCAATCCCTCCTGTTCCCGAACCACTGGTCTATACCACATATACCACTTCCGGAACCCTGATGCAAGTGAAGATGGTAACGGAAACCAAATAATGCCAGACAACGTATTATATGGTGGGCGATGCGCTCCGGCTACGTCATACGGGGGGTGTTTCGGTGCTGGAGAAAGCCCTCAGGCTCATCGGCTTTCTGGCGCGCAAAGACGAGCACCGGGAGCCGGATCACCACGCGCTGATGCGGGCAGCACTGCAGCGCGTGGAGAACGCGCGCCAGATGTTCCGCGAAGCCCGCACGTTGGAGGAACTGGACCTGGCCCGTTCCGCCCTGCAGCAGGCCCAGGCCGAGGTCCAGCACGTGATCCGGTTGGCCAAGCGCGAACGGGGGATCGCCCTGCTGCCCATCTCCGAGACCGAACAGGCCTATCGGCGGCTCTGGGACCGGATCAAGGGAGGCTACTCGAATGCCCCGGCCGGCCGGACGACCGATCCGTCGCGCGCCGAGCCGCCGGCTGCGGGCGGGTAGACCCGCCGGAGCGGGCGCGCGAGCATCGCCAGGCGAGCGGCCCCGACCACGCCGGCGTCGGGGCCCAGCCGGGCCTGCCGGAGGCGGATCGCCGCGGACCGCGCCCGGCACTCCCGGGCGGCGGTCTGCACCAGGCGGTCCCACCAGTAGCCCAGCCGGACGATGCCGCCGCCGACGACGATCAGCTGCGGGTCGAAGGCCATCTGCAGGTTCATCAGGAAGAGCGCCAGGTCGGCGGTCCAGCGCTCCACCCCCTGCCGGGCGGCCGCCTGCCTGTGGCCGCTGGCGCTGGTGGCGGCGGAGATGACGTCGCGGATGCCGCGGAAGGGCCTGCCCTCCGCCAGCGCCTCGTTGGCCCGCCGCGTCAGCGCCTTGGCCGACACGTAGCGCTCGGCGCAGCCCACGCCGCCGCAGGGGCACGGCTCGCCGCCGGGGTAGAGCGCCATGTGTCCCACCTCTCCCGCCCCGCAGCGCGCGCCCCGCCACAGCCGCCCGCCCAAGGTGATCGCCCCGCCGACCCCGGTGCCCAGCGTCAGCATCAGGAAGTCGGAGGCCCCGCGGGCGGCGCCGATCCAGGCCTCGGCCAGCGAGGCGGCGTTGACGTCGTTGTCCACGAACACCGGCAGCCCGAAGGCCCGGTGGAGTTCCGCCCCCAGGTCGGTGCCGGTCCAACCCGGCAGGTTCTCGCTTGCGAAGATCACGTGTCCCCGGCGGTGGTCGATCCGGCCCGCCGACCCCACCCCGCAGGCCACAACCTGGGTTCCGGCCCGCTCGATCAGCGAGCTCCCCAGCCGGCGGACGCGCTCCAGCACGCCGGCCGCGCCCTCCGAGGCGCCGGTGGGCGTCTCGCCATGCTGGAGGATGTTGCCGCGCGCGTCGACGATGGCGGCCTTGATGCCCGTGCCGCCGATGTCGATGCCCAGGTAGACCACGGCGTTCACCTTCCCCTCACACCTGCTCTTCGCCGGCCTGCGAGTTCCATCCTGCCCGATAGCATTTCCGCACCGGCAGCGGCTGCTGCGGCCGCGCCGGGCGGTGCGGCCGCACCACGGAGGGATTGCAGCCGGGGCGGGCGAATCGTTCCCCTCGGGGAGGGGTGAACGTGGAACGGGATCTCCACGCCGCCGGGCTGCGTCCCGGCGAACTGAGCGAGCGGCTCGCGGTGGTGACCGGCGCAGCCAGGGGCATCGGCCGGGCAGCAGCCTGCGCGCTCGCGCACCTGGGCGCGCAGGTGGCGGTCGTCGACGTGGCCGCGGAAGGTGAGGAGACGGCGGCACAGATCCGCCGGGCAGGCGGGGCGGCCCGCTTCTACCCGGCTGACGTCGCGGACGGGGACGCCGTGGCGCACCTCGCCCGCCAGGTCGGCGCCGAGATGGGCCGGCCCGACCTGCTCATCTGCAACGCGGCTCTCTGTCCCGTCGCGCCGGTGGAGGAGATGCACCCGACCCTGTGGGACCGCGTGCTGGCCGTCAATCTGCGCGGTCCGTTCCTTCTCGCCCGGGCGTTCCTGCCTGCCCTCCGCTCGGCGAGGCAGGGCGTCCTGGTCAACCTGGTCTCCGCAGACGCCATGCCCGGCCTGAGCGCCTACAGCGCGTCCAAGCAGGGGCTGGTGGGCTTCACGCAGTCGCTGGCCGCTGAGGTCGGGGAGGACGGGCCCCGGGTCGTCGCCCTGGCACCGGGCATGGTGGAGACGCCGGGGCTGCTCGAGGCCGCAGCGGGGCTCGCACCGCTGCTGGGCATGAGCGAGACGGAGTTCAGGCGGGTCTCGCTGCACCCCTCCTACGCAGGCCTCATGCCCGTGGAGCACGCCGGGGTGGCCGTCGCCTTCCTGGTGTCCCGGCTGGCCGGCGAGTACCACGGCCAGGTGGTCTCGGGGTACGAGGTGTTGGAACGCGCAGGTCTCATCGGAGCCGGCGCGGCCCCTCTGGTCGGGGGCGCGGGGGCGACCGGCGCCGCCCGGTCGCCGGCCGGTGCTCCGGCGCTCGTCGAGCAGCTCGACCGCCTCCGGGCGCTGCTGGCCGAGACCGACGCCGATTTCCGGCGGCTGCCGCTTTTCGTGCGGCCTCTCGCCCGGTCGGGCTTCCGGTCGAAGGCGGGCAGGTCGCTCGAGGCGTGGCGGCAGCAGGCCGACCAGGCCCGGGAGTGCGCCGCGTCCGGCCGGCCTTTCGACTGGGCGAGCCTGCGGGCGGACGTCGGCCGCCTGCTGGCGTACGTGCGCGGGGTGCCGGAGGAGACGGCGCGGTTCACCCGCGACCCCGCGGTCCTCGGGGAGGTGGCGCGCCGGACGGAGGCCAACGCCGCCGCCCTGGAGGCGCTGATGGGCGCTCTGGAGAACATGTAGGAGATTTCGAGCCGGTCGGGAGTGGAGTTATGTACCTGTACATGTTCGTGGTTCTGTTCCTGGCACTGTACGGAGGCATCGGCTGGTACATCGGTCTGCGCACGGCCCAGTGGCTGGCGGCGGTGCTGCCCCGACCGGTGCCGACGGGGCTCTACTGGGCAGCCGTGGCCTTCCTGGCGCTGGCCTTCCCGGTCAGCCGCATGGCCGGCGCATGGCTGCCGCTCCGGGCGACCGAGCTCCTCGCCCGCGTCGGCGCGTGGTGGATGACGGCGCTCGTCTACGTCATGCCCGCACTGCTGCTGATCGACCTGGTGCGGATCCTGATCCGCGGCGTGCGCCTCGCGGCGCCCGGGCTGGTCCCCGACCTCAACCTGGTCAGGGGCACCGGTGCCGCGGTCCTGCTGGCGTACGCGGCCGTGCTCCTGTACGGCTCGTGGGCGGCCCGCACACCGGTGGTCACCCGGTACGAGCTGACCATCCCCAAGCCTGCCGGGCCCTACCGGGAGCTGAACGTCGTCCTGGTCTCCGACACCCACCTGGGCACGATCATCGGCAAGGGCCGGCTCCAGGGGCTGGTGGACCGGGTGAACGGGCTGCAGCCCGACCTGGTGCTGCTGGCCGGCGACATCATCGACGACGATTTCCGGCCCTTCGTCGCCCGGGACATGGCGGCCGTGCTGCGCCAGATTCAGGCGCCGCTGGGCGTCTACGGCGTGCTCGGCAACCACGACGACGGCGCCGAGAACCTGCCGGCGTACCGGGCAGCCCTGGCGCAGGCCGGCGTCCGCATGCTGGTGGACGAGTGGGTGGAGGTGGACGGCGCCTTCTACCTGGTCGGGCGCAACGACCGCTCCCGCGGCCCCGCACCGCTGGAGCAGGTGCTGCAGGGCGTCGACCCGTCCCGCCCCATCCTGCTGATGGACCACCAGCCCGACCGGCTGGACGAGGCGGTGGCGGCCGGCGTCGACCTGCAGGTCTCGGGCCACACGCACCGCGGCCAGGTCTGGCCGGGGCGGCTGCTGACGGACCGCATCTTCGAGGTGGACTGGGGCTACCTGCAGAAGGGCGGCACGCAGTTCGTCGTGTCGCAGGGGTGGGGCACCTGGGGACCGCCGATCCGCGTCGGCACCCGGTCGGAGATCGTGCAGATCCACATCCGCTTCGCGTGAACGACTACAGGCCCCCGACGTCGAGTGGCGCCGGGGGCCTGCTGCTACTCGTCCCGCATCACACCTCCGGACAGGCGACCAGGTGGCCCGGGGCCACCTCCCGCATCGCAGGCCGCTCCTTCCGGCACCGCTCCGTGGCCGCCGGGCAGTGCGGAGCCCACGGGCAGCCCTGCAGCACCCGGCCGGCGGCGTCCTCCTCCGGCGGCAGCGGCTCGGCGGTGCGCCCCAGGAACCGCTGGCTGAAGGGGTGGCGGGGCCCGGTCAGCACCTGCTCCGCCGGACCCAGCTCCAGCAGCCGGCCGCTGTGCATTATCCCCACCCGGTGGGACAGGCGGGAGATCACCCGCACGTCCTGGGAGATCAACAGGTACGCGGTGCCCTGCTTCCGCTGGACCTCCGCCAGCAGCCGCAGGATCTCCGCCTGCAGCTGCGGGTCGACGCCCGAGACCGGCTCGTCCAGGGCGATCAGCACCGGGTTCACCGCCAGGGCCCGGGCGATCGCCAGCCGCTGCTGCTGCCCGCCCGACATCTGCTGGGGCGTCCGGTCCAGGAACTCGCCCGGCGGCAGCCCCACCCGCTCCATCGCCGCAGCGATGCGGGCCTCGCCGTCGGGCAGGTCGCAGAGGCGCATCAGCTCCTGCAGCTGCTTGCGGGTTGTCTGGGCCATCTCCAGCGAGTCGCGGGCGTCCTGCCGCACCATCTGCAGGCGGCGGCGCGCCCGCTTGCGGTCCAGCTGCCGCGCGTCCTTCCCCTCGATGAACACGCCGCCCCGGTCGACGGGCCGGCGCAGGGTGGCGGCTTCGGCCAGCGTCGTCTTGCCGGCGCCGCTGCCGCCCATCAGTCCCAGGGTCTCCCCCCTGGAGATGGACAGGCTCACCCCGTCCACCGCACGTACCGGCTTGGCACTCCAGAGTCCGAACGGTCCGGTGGGATCGGTGCGGTGGAGTACGACGACATCCTTTAGCTCCAATAGAGTCCCGGACAAGGGGCCACCTCCTAGATAAAGCGGAACGGGTCGCCGCCCGACTGCGCCTCCCTCACCTCGACCGCCGCGCCGTCCTTCCGGAGCCGCTCCCGCAGGTAGGCGGCCAGCGGCCGGACGGCGATGGCCTCGGCATTGTAGTGGCCGACATCGACCACGGCGATCCCGAGGTCCAGCGCGTCCTGGGCCTCGTGGTAGCGCACGTCGCCGGTCACCAGCACGTCGGCCCCCCGCGCCGCGGCGGGGCGGATCAGGTCAGAGCCAGCGCCGGCGCCGACCGCCACCGTGGCGACCTGCCGCCCGGGATCGCCCACCACCCGCACGGTGGGGGTGTTCAGGGCGGCCTTCAGGCGCTCGGCCAGCGCGGCCAGGGTCACCGGCTGCGCCAGCCGGCCGATGCGGCCGTGGCCCCGCACCCGCCCGGGATTGGCCAGCGGGTAGAGGTCGTAGGCGACCTCCTCGTACGGGTGGGCCGCGATCATCGCCCGCACGGCCCGGGCCGCGGCGGACTCGGGCACGATGGTCTCCAGCCGCACCTCTTCCGCCCGCTCCAGCTGGCCCTGCCGCCCGATGTACGGGTTGGTGCCCTCCAGGGGCAGGAACGTGCCCGTGCCGGGGGCCTGGAATGTGCAGTGGCTGTAGTTGCCGATGTGGCCCGCGCCCTCCCGGGCCAGCGCCTCCAGCACCGCGTCCTCGTGGCCCCGGGGAACGAAGACCACCAGCTTCAGGAAGCGCTCCTCGCCGGCCCGCTTCAGCACCTGGTGCTCGGAGAGTCCGGCGGCGGCGGCCAGGGAGTCGTTGGTCATGCCGGCCGCCTGGTCGAGGTTGGTGTGGGCGGCGTACAGGGCGATCCCCTTCACGATGAGCCGCTGCAGCCGCCGCGCAGCCGCGCCGTCGAACCGCAGCGCCTTCAGCGGCCGGAAGATGGGCGGGTGGTGGACCACCACCAGGTCGCACCCCGCGCGCTCGGCCTCCTCCAGCACCGGGTCGGTCAGCTCAAGGGCGACCAGCACCCGCTCTACCTGCGCGGCGGGGTCGCCCACCTGCAGGCCGACATTGTCCCACGACTCCGCCCATTCGAGCGGGGCCAGTTCCTCAACATAGGCCGCGATCTTCGCGACGGTCGTCACCGGCAGCACCTCCACAGGTCTGCGATCTCCTAAATTATACATGACCGATGGTCTCCGCTGAAGCGCCGGGGGGGCCGCCACCGGGCGCCTCGCCCAGGCGTTCGGCAGCCTCGGCGAGCAGCCGCACGAGGCCGGCCAGTTCGGCCGCCCGCGCCCTCGCCGCGGGCCGGTCCGACCGCTGCGCGCCCTCCAGGGCCCGCCGGGCCAGGGCCAGCTTCTCCGCCACGTGGCGCCGCACCAGCGGCCCTCCCTGCCGGAGCAGCAACGGCCCGACCTCCTCCTCGGCGCGGCTGAGGGCCATCTCGCCCGGCTCCGCCACCAGCACCGGATAGAGCCGCCCGCCGTCCTCCACGATCTCCTCGGCCACCAGCTTCCAGCCGTTGGCCGCCAGCCAGCGCCTCAGCTGCGCCTCGCCCCCCATCGGCTGCAGCACGAGCCGGCGGACCCCCGCGAGGGGCCCCTCCTCCAGGATGCGGGCGATCAGCGGGCCGCCCATGCCGCAGACGGCCACGCAGGCGGCCTCGCCCGGGGCGAGCACGGAGAGGCCAGGACCCAGCCGCAGGTCGATGCGGTCGGCGAGGCCCGCCGCGTCGACGGTGTTGCGCGCTGCGGCCAGTGGCCCGGGCAGGATGTCGCCGGCGACAGCGCGCGGCACGTGGCCCGCGGCCACCAGGTGGGCGGGCAGATAAGCGTGGTCGGTTCCGATGTCGGCAAAGGTCTGGCCCTGCGGCACATGGCGGGCCACGGCGGCGAGTCGGGGCGGCAGCTGAAGCATGCGGGCGGCAGTCCTCCCATCGCGCGTTAGGGTTCGCCGGGGCGGCCCGGTTCGACGCGCCGGACTTCGGGAAAGCTGTGCAAAAGGGACAAGGGAGGCAGAGCTGTGAACCAGACGGCCAGGCCCGCCGGGCGGCTGCTGAGCTGGCCGCTCGTACTGCTGACCCTGACCCTCGCCCTGACCGGCTGCGGCACCCCCGCCGGCGGCGAGGGGTTCACCACGCTGGCAAGGGGCAGCCACAGCGGCATCACGTCCCAGGAGGCCGCACTCATCACCAGCCTCGCCGAGTGGGAGGCCCTGTGGCGGCGCCACGCCAGCCGCTTCGACCCGCCCCCCGCCATGCCTCCGGTCGACTTCGGCCGCAGGTCGGTGGTCGCCCTCTTCGCGGGGGAGCGGCCCACGGGAGGGTACAGCCTGCAGATCGTGGAGGCGGCGCTGCAGGGGGAGAGCCTGCGGGTCTCGGCCGTGGAGGTGCGCCCCGCCCCGGGCCGCCCGGTCACGCAGGCCACGACCCAGCCGTATCACATCATCGCCGTGCCGCGGGTCAAGAAGCAGACCCGCCTGGAGGTGCGCTGGCGGGTGCGGACGGCCGCTGCCGCCGCCCGCTCACCAGCGGGCGCGGTGCTCCTCTGCCCAGCCGACCATCCGGTCGATGGCGATGCGCTCGCCGTCGACCGTCGTCACACTGCCGCTGAAGCGCCCGATCATCTGGTGAACCTCGGAGCGCACGATCAGCGCGTCGGTCTTGGCCACCCGCTCGAAGAACGGCTCGAAGAGCAGGTCCACCTGATCCGTGGCCCGGGTGCGGATGCGCCAGGGGCGCATGAAGTCGGCGGGGTCGTACTCGAAGCGCAGGTCGTCGTGGACCTTGGTCACACGCCCGTCCACGACGAAGCCGTTCTCGTTCATCCCCGTGCCGTCGGTCCAGCCGCCGCCCAGGTTCAGGCCCACGGTACGGCCGCCCTGGACCCCGGAGGCGGCCGCCCAGTTCCAGAAGCCCCGGTAGGGCCAGACGCCCCGGCCGAAGTCGAGGCAGGCGAAGCCGTCGAAGGGGATCCGCCGGTCCCCCAGGCGCACCTCGCCCCGTGCGGGCAGCGCCTCCTGCTTTGAGGTGAACTGGAACCGGCTGCGGCTCCACGGGATGACGACGTTGACGGACTCCTGGCCGGGCGGGCGGATGACGGTGAAGCTGGCCTCCAGGGACATCCCGCCGAAGTCAGGGCTCTCCGTCACCAGGCGGACGTTCGTGCCGTCGTCGGCCATCAGCATGCGGAGCCTCGGATCCTCGAAGAGCACGTCCCCCTCCACGCCCTCGGGGAGGACCAGTCGCCTCCCGAAGGGGTGCAGGACCGTCTGCTCGATGAACTCGTGCGTGGCAAAGTCGAGGAAGTAAGCGAACGCCAGGGCGGCGTAGTCGAGGTGCGTCAGCGTCAGCGAGAAGAGGTGGGTGTCGGTGGTGATCGCCCAGTAGTTCCAGCGCTTCTTGCGCAGCCAGTGGCCACGCAGGTTGCAGCGGTGCAGAGGGCGGCGCGACCAGCCCACGGCGTCCGGGTTGAGTCGCCCGTGCTCGTCGCAGAGCAGGATCGGTGCGTGCAGTTCCGGTTCCGTCTTCACCGTCGTCAGCCTCCCGTCGCGCAGACTCGCTCACGTCCCCCTTGCCCCTGACCTTCGCCCAATCATTCTACCCCGCACCACCGGTTCCCTCTGCCAGCGGCGAATCCTCCAAATCCCGGGGCTGTCTTGCACGTAATCGACGACTCATTACAATATTTGCTGGGCGCTTCCGCGAACCGCGTCATGCAGGACCATGGTTGTGGCGCTTGCAAGGCCGCATCGTACCACCCGAGTAGTTGCTCTTGCATATTTCAGCTGTGTGGGAGGAGCCCGAATGAGGTTGGGTAAGGGGATCGCGTGCGTACTTCTTGCTATTTTGCTTGCTGGATGCTCGATGCCGAAAGAACCCGTGTTCACTGGAGTACACCTTCTCGCGGATGCGACGATGCGCATTGTGCGGATCACAACTGACGAAACAGAGGTGGCGTTTTCGGTAAGCGTTGTAAACGCCGGAACAGAGACCTGCAAGGAAGCAGAGTGGTGGATTGACTGGTGGCCGGAAGAGCTGAAGAAGCGCCTGATTCGGGAATCGAACCGGGGATGGGGCATGGGCGAGGTTGCTCCGGGAGAGAAGCATAATCCCACGGGAGGGACTCCTTTCGACACGACGGGTCTGTCAGAGAGCGAGATCATCCAGCTCTTGCAAGACTTGGCCGTAACCCTTCGATGTGAGGATAACGGGTACACCAATCGAGTGTTGTTCTCACTGAGGGACGAACGGCCCTGAGGCGTCGCTCTTTCGCCCAACCAATGGATGCCAAGATCCGTACCGAGTATGCCGGCCGGGACTTGACCTGTCCAACGGCCACGTCAGAGGCATGGGTGCATGCCGCGGTGAGACCCAATCCGAAGTCACACCCCGCCAGGTGAGCAAGACGGTAAGGCCCCGGGACTGCGGAAACAGTCCTGGGGCCACGGCCTCTGAAGTCACAGCGGACCACCCCTCCGGGTGATCCGCTTTCTCATCGTTGGTGGGCCCTGTAGGATTCGAACCTACGACCAACCGGTTATGAGCCGGCAGCTCTGACCGCTGAGCTAAGGGCCCGCATAAGCCATTTTACGCGACCCGCTCACTTTCAACAAGGGCGAAGGGGCGAACAGAAAAAACAGGCGGCCGAACCGCCTGTCTCGACTGGCTCCGGCGGTAGGATTCGAACCTACGACCCTCCGGTTAACAGCCGGACGCTCTACCGCTGAGCTACGCCGGAATGGACACGCTCGTATTTTACCCCGGTAGCGCGATGAAGTCAACCATCATTTTTCACCTTGGGAATTTCCATTTCAGTCCAGCAGTGGCCGCAGGGACCCTGCCGCGGCAGATTCACGCAGGCGAGGACGGGCAGCGCGTGCGGACGAGATCTTGTGGGAATGATCTCGGCCGCAACCCGCGCTGCCCCGTCTCACCGCTGCAATCTTGCGATCGGGACACTAGTCGGCTACCGTGAACTGCGCCTCCTCGGTGGAGCCCCGCAGCGCCAGGGTGGACGAGTTGCCGCCGGAGATCACCTGCGACACCTCGTCGAAGTAGCCCGTGCCCACCTCGCGCTGGTGCCGGGTTGCCGTGTAGCCGTCCCGCTCCATGGCGAACTCCTTCTCCTGCAGCCGCACGTAGGCCGTCATCCCCTCGGCGGCGTAGCCCTTGGCCAGCTCGAACATCGAGGCGTTGAGGGCGTGGAAGCCCGCCAGGGTGATGAACTGGAACTTGTAGCCCATGGCGCCGAGCTCCCGCTGGAACCGGGCGATGGTTGCGTCGTCCAGGTGGCGCTTCCAGTTGAAGGAGGGCGAGCAGTTGTAGGCCAGCAGCTTGTCGGGGTAGGCCCTCTTGATCGCCTCGGCGAACTGCCTGGCCTCGTTCAGGTCCGGTGTGGCCGTCTCGCACCAGATGATGTCCGCGTACGGGGCGTACGCCAAGCCCCGGGCGATGGCCGCCTCGATGCCGTTGCGCACCTTGTAGAAGCCCTCCACGGTCCGCTCGCCGGTGAGGAACTCCCGGTCCCGCGGGTCGATGTCGCTGGTGAGCAGGGTCGCGCCCAGCGAGTCGGTGCGGGCCACGATGAGCGTGGGCACGCCCATCACGTCCGCGGCCAGGCGGGCCGCCACCAGCGTGCGGATGTGCTGGCTCGTCGGCACCAGCACCTTGCCGCCCATGTGGCCGCACTTCTTCTCCGACGCCAGCTGGTCCTCCCAGTGCACCGCGGCCGCGCCGGCCTCGATCATCGCCTTCATCAGCTCGAAGGCGTTGAGGGGGCCGCCGAAGCCCGCCTCGGCGTCGGCGACGATCGGCACCATCCAGTCGATGTCGCACCTGCCCTCCGACCAGGCGATCTGGTCGGCCCGACGCAGGGCGTTGTTGATGCGCTGCACCACCGCCGGCACCGAGTTGACCGGGTAGAGCGACTGGTCGGGATACATCTGCCCCGCCAGGTTGGCGTCCGCCGCCACCTGCCAGCCGGACAGGTAGATCGCCTTCAGCCCGGCCTTGACCATCTGCACCGCCTGATTGCCCGTCAGGGCCCCGAGGGCCGGGATGTAATCCTCGGTGTGCAGGAGGTGCCAGAGCTTCTCCGCGGCCCGCCGGGCCAGCGTGTACTCCACCTGGAAGGAACCCCTGAGCCGCACCACGTCCCGGGCCGAATAGGGCCGCTCCACGCCTGCCCAACGGGGGCTGGTCGCCCACTCCCGCTCCAGTTCGGCCGCCTCGCGCCGAACCCTGTCGTCTGTGCGCATCCCGTCATCCTCCTCCTCGTCCTGTGTGCGGTTCAGATCAGGGCGTAACCCGGCAGGGTCAGGAACTCCGGGAAGTCCTCCTTCATCGCCACCGCCTCGAAGAGCTGCCGCGCGGCGTGGAACCGGCCGCAGGTGAAGGCCCGCGAGCCCACCTGGCGGTGGATGCGCTCCAGCTCCTCGTCCATCAGCTGGCGCACCAGCTCCGGGGTGACGCGCCGCCCGTCCGCCAGCGCCGCCCGCTGCCGCAGCCACTGCCAGACCTGCGAGCGGGAGATCTCGGCCGTCGCGGCATCCTCCATGAGGTTGTGGATAGCCGCCGCCCCCACCCCGCGCAGCCAGGATTCGATATACTGGATGCCGACGTTCAGGTTGAGCCGCAGCCCCTCCTCGGTGACGGCCCCCGGCGTCGCGGCGAAGTTGAGGAGGTCGGCCGCCGTCACGGAGACGTCCGGCCGCTGCCGGTCGATCTGATTCGGCCGGCCGCCCAGCACCTCGTCGAAGACGGCGGTCGCCACGGGCACCAGGTCCGGGTGGGCCACCCAGGTGCCGTCGAAGCCGTCGTTCGCCTCCCGCTCCTTGTCCTGCCGCACCTTCTCCAGCGCCACGGCGTTGACCGCGGGGTTGCGCCGGCTGGGGATGAAGGCCGCCATCCCGCCCATGGCGAAGGTGCCGCGCCGGTGGCAGGTCTTCACCAGCAGCTCGGTGTAGGCGCGCATGAAGGGGACGGTCATGGTGACCGCGCTGCGGTCGGGGAAGCGCACGTCGGGCCGGTTCCGGAACTTCTTGATGCAGCTGAAGATATAGTCCCAGCGGCCGGCGTTGAGGCCCACCGAGTGCTCCCGCAGCTCGTAGAGGATCTCATCCATCTCGAAGGCCGCGAGGATCGTCTCGATCAGCACGGTGGCCTTGATCGTGCCGCGGGGGATGTCGAGGTACTCCTGGGCGAAGCAGAAGACGTCGTTCCAGAGGCGCGCCTCCAGGTGGCTCTCCAGCTTCGGCAGGTAGAAGTAAGGCCCGCTCCCCTTCTCCAGCAGCCGCCGGGCGTTGTGGAAGAAGAAGAGACCGAAGTCCACCAGGCTGCCCGAGGCCGGACGCCCGTCGATCGCGATGTGCCGCTCGGGCAGGTGCCAGCCCCGGGGCCGCACGAAGAGCGTCGCGACCTTCTCCTTCAGCCGGTAGACCCGGCCGTCCGGGGAGGTGTACGAGATCGTGCCGTTCACGGCGTCGATCAGGTTGATCTGGCCCTCGATGATGTTGGCCCACGTCGGCGAGGTGGAGTCCTCGAAGTCGGCCATGAACACCCGGGCGCCGGAGTTGAGGGCGTTGATGATCATCTTCCGGTCGACCGGCCCGGTGATCTCGACCCGGCGGTCCGCCAGGTCGGGGGGATACGGGGCCACGGTCCACTCCGCCTCGCGGATGGCGCGGGTCTCGGGCAGGAAGTCGGGCAGCTCCCCCCTGTCGAGCCGCTCCTGGCGCTCCCGCCTCAGCTCCAACAGCTCGTCCCGCCTGGCCGAAAACCGGCGGTGCAGCTCCACCAGGAATGCGAGCGCCTCCGGGGTCAGCACCTCGCCGTAGCGCTCGCCCATCGCCCCGGTGATCGACAGGCCCTCAAGGGTCAGCACAGGAGAATCCACCGCCTTTCGACCAACTTTATCGTAGCGATAGTATAGAAAAGTTGCACACGACGGTCGCCGGGCGGGCGACGAACGGCCCGTTTCGGCTGCCGGATGAAATTCCGTGGACCTGCCCCCGATTGCACCACCGTTCACATGCCGCCCGGTGCGGTTCATCGCTCAATCGTGGCAGTTTCGCCCCGGGCGGACCAGCCCACTGCCCGCGGGCGGGCTGAATGGCGCGCCATTCACTGAACACCGGCGACCGTTCACCGCCGCAGCCGGCCCCTCATGCCCGAAAACGCGCAGGAGGCGCCGCCCGGTGGGGCGACGCCCGTCAGATTGGCAGGGCTGTGGCCAAGCGGCCCCGCCGCAATAGCCGTGGCCGTTTGAGGCGGAAGCGCCAGAGGCTCCGCCAGGCCCTGGTGGGTATCCGGTCGCTCTTGAAGCGTGGGCTGATACGGCCTGGGTAGCGGTATATTCACCGGCCGGTGGCCGCCTGGAGGTGGTACGGGCAACCATGGGCGGAGCACCGCCTGTCTCAGGCGACAAGGCTGGCTGGTCATGAGCGATAGCCAGCACAGCACGACTGCCATTCTACGCAGTGACGACGGCGGCAAGTCCTGGATGGGTACAATCGAGAATCCGAAGTCGTCGAAGGCCACCCGAGGATCGGAGCATCCCGAGTGGCGTTCCGGTTTCGGTGCATCTCAGGTGGACGAGGGGCCACACGTAGGCAGACCCCTGTGACTCGGCGACCGAGCCGAACTACCTGACTCGGGTCGGACTTCCGTCGATAACCTGACGCCCATGCCGGGCGTACAACAGCACCGCCCCTGCCGGTCTGGCAGGGGCGGTTCCACGTCACGATTAGTCCAAGTAGTCCTTCAGCTTCCTGGACCGGCTCGGATGGCGCAGCTTGCGCAGCGCCTTCGCCTCGATCTGCCGGATCCGCTCACGGGTCACGCCGAAGACCTGGCCGACCTCCTCCAGCGTGCGGGCCCGGCCGTCGTCCAGACCGAACCGCAGCCGCAGGACCTTCTCCTCCCGGGGCGTCAGGGACTCCAGCACCTCTTCCAGCTGCTCCTTCAGCAGCGTGAACGAAGCCGCCTCGGCCGGGGCCGGAGCCTCGTGGTCCTCGATGAAGTCCCCCAGGTGCGAGTCCTCCTCCTCGCCGATGGGGGTCTCCAGCGAGACAGGCTCCTGCGCGATCTTCTGGATCTCGCGTACCCGCTCCACCGAGATGTCCATGTGCTCGGCGATCTCCTCCGGGGTCGGCTCGCGGCCCAGCTCCTGGACCAGCTGCCGGGTCACCCGGATCAGCTTGTTGATGGTCTCGACCATGTGCACCGGAATGCGGATGGTCCGGGCCTGGTCGGCGATGGCCCGCGTGATCGCCTGGCGGATCCACCACGTCGCGTAGGTGGAGAACTTGAACCCCTTGCGGTAGTCGAACTTCTCGACGGCCTTGATCAGGCCGAGGTTGCCCTCCTGAATCAGGTCGAGGAACTGCATGCCCCGGCCCACGTACCGCTTGGCGATGGAGACGACCAGGCGCAGGTTCGCCTCGGCCAGCCGGCGCTTTGCCTCCTCGTCGCCCTTCTCGATGCGCTCGGCGTACTCGACCTCTTCCTCCGCCGTCAGGAGCGGCACGCGCCCGATCTCCTTGAGGTACATGCGGACCGGGTCATCAATGGCAATCCCTTCGGGAACAGAAAGGTCGATCTCTACCTCTTCGTCCGGCGCGGGTTCGCCGTCCGGCTCGCTGTCAGGCGCCGGCACCGCGTCGGCCTCCACGAGGGTGGCGACGTCGTCCTCGTCCACGGCCTCGTCCGGCCGGTCGCCCACCACCTCGATGCCCGCCTCGACCAGCGAGTCGTAGATCTCCTCCATCTGTTCGGGCTCCAGCTCGATCCCCTGGAGGAAGTCGGCGATTTCGCTGTAGCTGAGGCTGCCCTTGCGCCTGCCCTTCGCGATGAGCTCCTTGACCAGCTCACGCGCGGTCTGCACCTTCGCTTCCTTGGACTCCATGATGACTTCCCCCCTTCCGCTGCCGCCTCAAGATCGGGACGCCTTGAGCTTACGCGCAAGCGCCACGTACTCGTTCCATATGGCCGGGTCCACCCTCTGTTTCGCTGACTCTGCGGCCCTAATCAGGTTCTCCAAGTCCTCTTTTCTCCTCGAATCTCTATGCTTACTTATCTTCTCGATGCAGTCTGCCGCTTCCTTTTCCGGATCGGTGGTCAGCATCGGTTTGGCTGCCATTTCGGTGAGGAGGCTCTTCGCCTCCGGATCAGGCAGTTCGTCGAGCAGGCGGGTGATCAGGCCGCCCGGACGGGCACCGGCCCCGGCGACCAGCTGCCGCGCGGCCGCGTAGATCTGCTTGTGGCGGGGATCGGCGAAGGGCTCGGCGCCCAGCTCCCCTTCAACCAGCCCCACCAGGCCGGGGTGCTCGAGCAGGAGGTAGAGCAGCGCGCGCTCGGCCCGGTGCACCCCCTCCTCGGGGGTGACCAGCGGCTGTGCCGCCAGACGACGGTACGGTCCGGGCGTAACAGGCTCTCCCGGACCCCTTCTATTATTCCTGGTATCTGGCAGATTATGCTGGAATCCCCGCCGGAGCAGTCGGTTCATCTGCCGATCGATGGCCAGCTTCAGGTCGGGCTTCGCCAGCGGGTTGTCGCCCGCGAGCCGCTCCGCCACCTGGTCGACGTAGGCCTCGCGCAGCACCTCGTCCTTGACGTCGGCCAGTACCTGGGCGACGGACTCCACCGCCTTGGCCTTCGCCTCGGGCGTCGCCTGGCCGGACCGGGGCAGCACGAGGTCGATGCGGAACTCGATCAGCGGCACGGCCTGGTCGATGGCTGCGGCGAACGCCTGCGGGCCGTGGGTCCGGATGAACTCGTCCGGATCCTTCCCGTCCGGGATCCGCAGGACCCTGACGTCGCAGCCGGTGTCGTAGAGCTTCTGCAGGCCGCGCAGCGTGGCCATCTGCCCCGCCGTGTCCATGTCAAAGGCGACGATGACCTGGCTGGCCTGCTGGCGGAGCACCCTGCACTGCTCGTCGGTGAGGGCCGTGCCCAGGGGGGCGACCACATTCTGGAAGCCCGCCTGATGAGGCATGATGACATCCATATATCCTTCTACAAGGATAGCCTGATTCCTCGCGCGCATTGCCTCCTTGGCCTGATCCAATCCGAAGAGCACGTGCCGCTTGGAGAACAGCGGGGTCTCCGCGGTGTTCTTGTACTTCGCGCCCTCGCCGCTGAGGATCCGTCCCCCGAAGCCGATCACCCGGCCGGCCAGGTCGGTGATGGGGAACATCACCCGCTCGAAGAAGGCGTCCATGTAGCCCTCGCCGTCGCGCCGGGGCACGATCAGCCCGACGCGCTGCAGGATCTCCGCCGGGAACCGCCCCCGCAGCGCCCGGTAGAGCGCGCCCCGCCCCACCGCCCAGCCCAGGCGGAACCGGCGGATCGTCTCCTCGGTCAGCCCGCGCCGGAGCAGGTAGTCCAACCCCTCCTTGCCGGCCTCGGAGAAGAGCTGGTGGTGATAAAAGCGAGCCGCCAGCTCGAGGGCGGCGTACATGTCGCGGCGCTCCCGGTAGGCGCGCTCCTCCTCCGGCGTGCGCTCCTCCTGGGGCAGCGGGATGCCTGCCCGCCTGGCCAGCTGGACCAGCGCCTCGTAGAAGGTGAGGTGCTCACGCTCCATCAGGAAGGTGAACACGTCGCCGCTCGCCTTGCACCCGAAGCAGTGGTAGAACTGCCGGTCCGGGATGACGTGGAAGGACGGGGTCTTCTCGCTGTGGAAGGGGCAGAGCCCGACGTACCGGTTGCCCCGCCGCTCAAGCTTGACGTAGGCCGAGATCACTTCGACGATGTCGTTCTTGGCCCGCACCTCGTCCTTGAACGCCTGGTCGAATCGGGACACCGATCACCACCCCATCATCCCGCAATAGAAAACCCCTCTGGACCACCGAGCGCGAGCATCAGGGCGGCGGCGAGGGTGCTTTGCGTTAGCTTTCCCTTTCGACAGGTGCTTCTCCGATTCCTGCCATATGTTCGGAGGATCACGAGGCCGCGGCTCCCGACCGTTCACCTTCAAAGACGTCCGCCGCCGCCGCCAGATACGGGGCGGGCCCGCCTCCCCGCTCAGGAGACGGGCCCCGCTCGCAAGTCGCTGCAGGTCGCGACTACACCGTGCTGGAAGTGGCCCTCTCGCCCTTGGCCTTGGCCGCAGCCTGGGCGGCCGCCAGCCGGGCTACCGGCACCCGGTAGGGCGAGCAGGAGACGTAGGTCAGGCCGACGCTCTGGAAGAACTCGATGGAGGCCGGATCGCCGCCGTGCTCGCCGCAGACGCCCAGCTTGATCTCGGGCCGGGCCTTGCGGCCGAGCTCGCACGCGATCTCCACCATCTTGCCCACGCCCTTGCGGTCGATGCTGACGAACGGGTTCTCGGGCAGGACCTTCCGCTCCACGTACTGGGCGAGGAACTTGCCCTCGGCGTCGTCGCGGGAGAACCCGAAGGTGGTCTGCGTGAGGTCGTTGGTGCCGAAGGAGAAGAACTGCGCGTGCTCGGCGATCTCGTCGGCCGTGACGGCGGCGCGCGGCACCTCGATCATCGTGCCGACCATGTACTTGAACGTGACGCCGGTCTCCTCCATGACCTCCCGGGCGACCCGGTCGGTCATCTCCCGCAGGAAGGCCAACTCGGTGACGATGCCGACCAGCGGGTGCATGACCTCGGGCTCGACCTTCATGCCTTCCTTGTTGCACTGCGCGGCGGCCTCGAAGATCGCCCGGACCTGCATCTCATAGATCTCGGGGTAGATCATGCCCAGGCGGCAGCCGCGGAAGCCGAGCATCGGGTTCATCTCGGAGAGCGCCCGCACCTTGCGCAGCAGGTTCTCCTTCTCCCGCAGCTCCTCGGCGTTTCCGCCCTTCGCCCGGAGCAGGGCGACCTCGATGGCCAGGTCCTCCTCGTCCGGCAGGAACTCGTGGAGCGGCGGATCCAGCAGGCGGATGGTGACGGGATGGGGATCCATGGCCTTGAAGATCTCGTAGAAGTCCTCGCGCTGCATCACGCGCAGCTTCTCGAGGGCGGCCATGCGCTCTTCCTTGTCCTCGGCCAGGATCATCTCGCGGGCCACGACCATCCGCTCCGGATGGTGGCCGCCCTGGCCGAACATGTGCTCCGTGCGGCAGAGGCCGATGCCCTCGGCGCCGAACTCGCGGGCCCGGAGGGCATCCTGCGGGGTGTCGGCGTTGGCCCGCACGCCCATGGTCCGGATCTCATCGGCCCAGGTGAGCAGCGTGCGGAACTCGGGCGACAGCTCGGGGTCGACCACGGGCACGGCGCCGGCGATCACGTTGCCGGTGGCGCCGTCGATGGAGATGACGTCGCCCTCACGGATCACGCGGCCGTTCACGGTGAACTGCCGGGCCTCGAGGTCGATCTTGATGGCCTCGCAGCCGACGACGCAGGGCTTGCCCATGCCGCGGGAGACGATGGCGGCGTGCGACGTCATGCCGCCGCGGGAGGTGAGGATGCCCTGGGAGACGACCATTCCGTGGATGTCGTCCGGCGAGGTCTCAGGCCGGACCATGATGACCTTCTGGCCCTCGCCCGCCAGCTTGACGGCCCGGTCGGGGTCGAAGACGCAGACGCCGGAGGCGGCGCCAGGCGAGGCGGCGAGACCCGTGGCCAGGATGTCGAGCTTCGCCTTGGGGTCGATGGCCGGGTGGAGGATGTTGTTGATCTTGTCCGGCTCGACCCGCAGGATCGCCTGCTCCTTGGAGATCTTGCCCTCGTTGACGAGGTCGACGGCGATCTTGATGGAGGCGACCGGGGTGCGCTTGCCGGCGCGGCACTGCAGCATGTAGAGCTTGCCCCGCTCGACCGTGAACTCGATGTCCTGCATGTCCTTGTAGTGGGACTCGAGCAGCTCGCACAGGTTGAAGAGCTGATCGTAGACCTCGGGCATGGTCTCCTTCAGGTGCGAGATCGGGTACGGCGTGCGGATGCCGGCCACGACGTCCTCGCCCTGGGCGTTGGGGAGGTACTCGCCGTAGAACTCCTTGACGCCGGAGTTCGGGTTGCGGGTGAAGCAGACGCCGGTGGCGGAGTCGTCGCCCATGTTGCCGAAGGCCATCGCCTGCACGTTGACGGCCGTGCCCAGCGTCTCGGGGATCTTGTTGATGCGCCGGTAGACCTGGGCCCGGGGGTTGTCCCAGGACTCGAACACGGCGTTGATCGCGGCCATCAGCTGCGCCCGCGGATCCATCGGGAAGGGCTTGCCGATGGTCTTCTCGACCAGCGCCTTGTACTCCGGCACGATCGCCTTGAAGTGCTCAGCCTGCAGCTCGATGTCCTGCGTGAAGCCGTGGCGCTTCTTGTGCTCATCGAGGATGGCCTCGAAGTTGTGCAGGCCGATGCCCAGCACGACGTTGGAGAACATCTGGATGAAGCGCCGGTAGGAGTCCCACGCGAACCGCGGGTTGTTGGTGGCCCGGGCCAGGGCCTCGACGGTCTCGTCGTTGAGGCCGAGGTTGAGGATGGTGTCCATCATGCCCGGCATGGAGACCGGCGCACCGGAGCGGACGGAGACGAGCAGCGGGTTGGTGGCGTCGCCGAAGCGCTTGCCCATCTTCTTCTCGAGCGCAGCCAGCGCCGCGTCGATCTGCTCGATGACCTCGGGGGTCAGGCTCTTGGTGGTCTGGTACTCCCGACAGACCTCGGTGGTGATCGTGAAGCCAGGAGGCACCGGCAGACCGATCACCGTCATCTCGGCGAGGTTGGCGCCCTTGCCGCCCAGCAGCATGCGCATGTCAGCCCGGCCCTCTTCGAAAAGGTAAACCGACTTCCTAGTCACCGAAATTCACCCCTCGGTTGATGATTTCCAGGACCCGGACCGCCGTCTCTTCAACCGCCTTGTTCGTCACATCAATCACCGCGCAGCCGACCTTCTTGAAGACAGACTCGGCGTAGTCCAACTCCTGGAGAATTCGTGCCATGCTTGAGTAGTTGGCATCTGATCTCAGGCCTATGGTCTTGACTCGTTCTTCGCGGATCTGATGGAGCTTCTCGGGGCTGACCCGCAGGCCAACCACCTTGTGAGGCGGGACGAGGAAGAGCTCCTTGGGCAGGCTTACCTCGGGGACCAGGGGCAGGTTCGCCACCTTGTACCGCCTGTGTGCGAGGTACATCGACACCGGGGTTTTCGAGGAGCGGGAGACGCCGATCAGCACCGCATCCGCCCGCAGGAAGCCGCGGGGGTCCTTGCCGTCGTCGTACTTCACCGCAAACTCGACCGCCTCGATACGGCGGAAGTATTCATCATCCAGACGGTGCATGCGCCCGGGCTCCAGCTTCTCGGGTGCGCCGAGCAGCTTGGACATCTCCTCGAGCATGGGGCCCATGATGTCCACCGACGGGATGTTCCACATCTCAACCAGCCGCTGGAGCTCTTGTCGGATTTCCGGAACGATGATGGTGTAGACGATCAGAGTGGGCTGCTGGCGAGCAGCATCGATCACCTCCCGGAGTGAGAAGGAATCGTCGACCATGGGAAACCTGCGGATTTCCACGCCGGTCCGGCCCCACTGCGCCAGTGCGGCGCGCGTGACCAGGTCGGCCGTCTCCCCCACTGAGTCCGAGACGATGAAGATCACAGGCTTCTCGACCATCTAAGCCCTCCCCGCTTGTTCCGGAGCGCACATTCCACCGGGGGCTGCGCGTTCGGTTATTTGATTACGCCCGGCCTTCGGGCCAATCCTGCCGGAGCCTTACGGCTGTAAGGCTTCGCGACTCCTGATGTTTTCAATCGGAGTTCAAGAGCCGGTCTATTGTGACAGCGTACACCTGCGGATCCCCGACAGTGCGCCGGGCTTCCGGCTGTTCGTCGGGCCGCGCAGGAGCGTGTGGCCGGCGGCGGCATATGCTGGTGCAGCATTCCGGTGGGAGGGAGGAACAGTCGTGCCGATGCCAGCGAGCCTGTTTCAGGGGGCGCCGCTCCTCTTGCCCGGCGCCACCCCCGACAACCCCCTGGCGATGGGAGGGTCACCCTTTCCCCCGTTCGTCACCCTGCCGCTGAGCCACCTGCGGCGGGTCTCGATGCTGAACCTGGAGCACGCCCAGCGGGCGACGGCCCCGGTCACGGTGGTGGCCGAGGTGGACGCGACGGGCCTGATCGAGGTGCGCGAGGCGCTGAAGCCGCTGGCGGCCCGCCACCTGGGGCTTCCGCTTACATACCTGCCCTTCTTCGCCAGCGCCACCATCCAGGCGCTCAAGGCGTACCCCATCATGAACGCCATGCTCACCCCGCAGGGGTTCATCATCCCGCGGTACATCAACCTCGGCATCGCCACCAGCGTGCCGGGCGGCGTCCTCCTCCCGTCCGTGCAGGGCGCCGAGCGGAAGAGCTTCTGGGAGCTGGCGCGGGACATCTACATCCAGACGCAGAAGGCGAAGGCGGGCCTCGCCTCGCCCGCCGACATGTCGGGCCAGACCTTCGTCATCACCAACACGGGCCGGTGGGGCGCCACGCTGTTCGGCACCCCCATCATCCAGCCGCCCAACGTCGGCATCCTGGCCTTCGAGGCGATCAAGAAGCGCCCCGTGGTGCTCGACAACGACCAGATCGCTGTGCGGCCGATGATGTACCTCGCCCTGACGGCCGACCACCGTGCCGTGGACGGCGCCGAGATGATCGGCTTCCTGAGCAAGGTAAAGGAGGCGCTGGAGCAGGTGCGGGTGTGATGGGGGCCGTGTCAAGCGCCACGGGCGCATCGCCGTGCTGCTCACCCCCGGCCGCTGCCGGGCCAGCCGCACGCGGCGCATCGCCGCCCCGCGCACGCCACCCCCCGCGTGCCAACCGCACGTGGCGCATCGCCGCCCCGCGCACGCCCGCCGTCCCCGCCGAGCCCGCCACCCCCGTCCTTGCCGCCACCCCCGTACCCCCGTCCTTGCCGCCACCCCCGTACCCCCGTCCTTACCGCCTTCCCCGTCGAGTTCGCCGTCGCAGGCACGCCGTCCATCTGTGGCGGCACCGAAGCACGTGCCTGTCACGGCTCAAGGGCGTGCTCCGGCGGCGGCAGGGGCGCCGCGCGGGCCTGCTCCTCGGCCCGGTCGATCGCCGCGGCGACCGCCCGCTCCAGCGCGGCCTCGCCGCCCTCGCGCAGCAGCCCCACCCGCCGCAGGTACTCCGCCACCCGCGGCAGCGGGTCGGCACGCTGCACTTCCGCAAGTTCCTCGGGAGACCGGTACCTCGTGTGGTTGTCGTCGCAGGTATGCGCATCCATCCGGTGGACGCGGGCCTCGATCAGCGCCGGCCCGCCGCCCGCCCGCGCCCGGGCCACGGCGCGGCGCACCGCGGCGTGAACGGCGAAGGGGTCGCCCCCGTCCAGGCAGATCCCCTCGATCCCGTAACCCGCCGCCCGCGCCGCCACGCTGCCCCCGGCCAGCTGCCGCGAAACCGGCACGGAGATCGCCCAGCCGTTGTTCTGGCAGAGGAAGACGACGGGCAGCCGGTACAGGGCGGCCCAGTTCAGCCCCTCGTGGAAGTCGCCCTGCGAGGCGGCTCCCTCGCCGAAGCTGCAGTAGACCACCACCCGGTCGCCACGCCGGACCGCGGCCTGGGCCGCCCCCACCGCCTGGGGGATCTGCACCCCCACCGGCGCCGACCGCGCGACGATGTTCAGCCGCCGGTCGCCCCAGTTGTACGGCGTCTGGCGCCCGCCCGACGACGGGTCCGCCGCCCGGCCGAAGGCGGAGAGCATCACGTCCAGCGGCGTGCTGCCGGCCACCAGCACCGCCCCCAGGTCCCGGTAGTAGGGGAACCACCAGTCCTGTCCCCGGGTGAAAGCCGTCGCCGCCCCTACCTGCGCCGCCTCGTGCCCGCGGCTGGAGACGGCCAGCGGGATCGCGCCCGACCGCTGGAGCAGGCTCAGCCGCTCGTCCAGCCGCCGGGTGAGGAGCATCCAGCGGTAGATCGCCACCGCCTGCTCGTCGGAGAGGCCCGCCGAGCGATGGTCAAGCACTGCACCACTTCCTTTCGTTCTGCGCGCCTCATGGGGGGACGCCGCCGTGCGGCCGGGGAAAACCCGGGCAACGGTGGGATAGGACGCCCGCCCGGGGCCGATGCCACCGCAGCAGATAGGGGGAACTGCTCCCCATAATTTTCACGAGATACAGGGAAAATCTCCCCATATTGCCCATTATGTCAACTTGAGCGGCGCTACACCTTTGCCGAGCCCCGGCAAACCCTGTCCATTTGCCCCCGTCCGAGCCCGGAAAGGTGTCCTAAACGGCTGAACTGGGTGCCAGAAGCCCGCGATAGGGGGAGGAGTTCCCTGCATTTCGTGAAAAATATGGGGAAATTTTCCCCATATTTCTGCCGCCCGGCCATAGGGCCTCGGCAAGGCGCCGCGCAGCCCCCCGCCGTAGCCTTGCCGGCGGAAAGCACCCGCCATGGGAGCGCCCATGACGCCAGCCCATCGGCATCTCTGCGGAGAGTGCCCGCCAGCACGCTTGCTACCGGCGATCGGCACATCGCCGAAGCCGCCGCTGAGGGCTACCCCGCGAAGCTCCCCCGGGGCCGCGGCCCGCCACCAGCACGCTGCCTCCCCACCACCACCACGCCAGAGCCACCGGCATGCGCCCCCGGGACATCGGCCCGCCCAGGCAGCCTCACAGCACCTTCACCAGCGCCAGCCGCTCCACCCGGCAGCCGTCCCGCAGGGCGTGGCGCAGCGACGGCGTGTTCTCGGGATGGATGTACCGCCTGATCACCCGCACCCCGCATGCGCGGCAGTGCGCCTCACCGGCGGCGGTGAGGCGGCTGCTGACCCCCGTTCCCCGGTGGGCGGGCTCCACGTAGATGTCGTAGAACAGCCCCGTCGGCACCCCGGTGAGCTCGTCAGGCATCAGCGCCACCACCAGGTAGCCAACGGGGCTGCCGCTCGCGCGTGCCACGAGCGCGGCGCTCCCGGGTTGGGAAAGCAGCGCCCGCAGGTTCTGTTCCACCCGCGCCGCCACCGCGGCCGGGTTCGTCCACGCCCACAGCGCCGGCTCCACGTGGGCGAGGGCGGTCTCCGCGGAGCGCGCCGCCAGCCAGGCCCACTCCCCCGGAAGCAGCAGCCCCACCTCCACCGCCACGGCACCATCCCCTCCTCGCACATGCATATGCGCGGGACCGCCGCCGCCGCGCCTGCATAGAATGGGCGAGCGGCCGACCGGCCCCTCCGGCGGGCACGGGTGCGGCCCCCGACATAGCCGACCGTCGAGGAGGTGGCTCCCGCCCCATGCGCGTGATCGATCTGTCCCTGGGCTACAGCCACGGCATGCCGGCGTACGGAACCTCCTGGTACAAGGAGGTGGAGATCCGCCCGCTGATGACGCCCGAGACGGACCCCACGGGCCACGGGCGGCGCTTCAGCCAGTTCGTGCTGAACCCCCACAACGCCACCCACGTGGACGCGCCCAGCCACTTCGTGCCCGGGGGGAAGGACGTGAGCGACCTGGACCCCGGCCTCTTCATCGGGCCGGCGCTGGTGCTCGACCTCACCCACCGGGGACTCTACGAGGCCGTGACCGCGGACGACCTCGCGGCGGCCGCCCGGGGGCTGATGCGGCCCGGCCTCAGGCTCCTGCTGCGCACCGACTACCTGGACCGCCACTGGGGCGACCCAGACTTCTGGCAGAAGCCCCCCTACCTCGCCCCCAGCGCCGCAGACTGGTGCGTCGAGCAGGGCGCGGTGCTGGTGGGGCTGGACTTCCTCACCGAGGAGCCGGGCGACCGGGCCTTCCCGGTACACCGCCGGCTGCTGGAGGCCGGCATACCCATCCTCGAGTACCTCTGCAACCTCAAGGCTCTCACCGGACCGATCGTGTGGCTGATGGCCGCGCCCATGCAGGTGATCGGCGCCGAGGCGGCACCGGTCCGGGCCCTGGCGATCGAAGGGGGCGGTCCGTATGGCCCGGCCTGAGGACGTCCGCCGCCTGCCCCTGCCCCCCTGGACGCCGGCTGACCTGGCCGGGACGCTGGGTGTCGGCCCCGTGGCGCTCCTGGACGGGCTGACGTGGCAGGGCCGCAGGGTCACCCTGGTGGCGTGGGCGCCGGCCGCCCGGGCCGGGAGCATCGCCGAGGCGTGCAGGGCAGCGGAGCGGGTCGGACTGCCCGAGGACGCCCCGCCGCTCCTGGCCGCGGCGGTGGGCCGGCTGGACTGGGACGGGCAGGGACGATTCTGGATCCCGGGCAGTGCGGCGCTCTTCGACAGGGAGGGGGGCGAGCTCTGGGTGCGGGGGGCCCTGCCCGCCGTCACCGTGACCGCCCGCTCAGCTGCGCTCACGCCCGAGACCGGCCGCCCGTCTGGTCCCCCACCTGGCGCGCCCGTCTCCGCTGTGACCCCACCCAGCACGGACGTCTCCGCTGCGCCCCCAGAAGGAGTGGGCCTCTCCGCTGCACTCCCGCCTGCCGCGGGCCTCTCCCATGCGGCCTCCAGCCCCACCGCCACAGGTGCCGCGCCGGCAGCCCCGCCCGCCACAGATCCTGCGACAGGCCCGGTCCGGGCGGTCCCCCTCTGGCCGTACAGGGACTACGCTGCCGCCGTGCGCGAGGCCCTCGCCGCGATGGGCGCCGGCAGCGTGACCAAGGTGATCCTGTCGGTCCCCTTCGCCGCCCCGTGCTCCCTGTCTCCGCTGTCGGTCTACCGGCGGCTGACGGCCGGCGCCTCGGCCGGGCTGGCCTTCCTCATCCACGGCGGCCCGGGCGCGGAGGCGCTGGTGGGCCTCTCGCCGGAGCCGCTGGTGATCCTGGAGGGCCGCCGGGCCCGCATGCACCTGCTGGCCGGCACCCGGACCCCCGACCGCGCGGCGGAGCTCGCCGCCAGCCCCAAGGATCGGGAGGAGCACAGGGTGGCCGTGGAGCAGGCGCGCCGCGACCTGCTGGCGGTCTGCATCCCCGGCAGCGTCACCGTCGACGCCTTCATGGAGCTGGAGCGGCACCCGGGCCTGGTGCACCTGGCCTCCCGCCTCTCCGGCACGCTCAGGCCCGGCGCGACGCCGGCCGACCTGGTCGCGGCCTGCTTCCCCGCCGGGACCGTGGGCGGCATCCCCAGGGCGGAGGCGCGGGCGCTCATCGACCGGCTGGAGCCGGTCCCCCGGGGCTGGTACGCCGGGGCCGTCGGCGCGGTGCTGCCCGGGGGCGACCTGCAGCTCTGGCTGACCATCCGCAGCATGGCCCTGCACGGCGGCACGGCCCTGGTGCGCACCGGCGCCGGGCTGGTGCCGGGAAGCGACCCGGCGGCGGAGTGGCAGGAGTGCATGGCCAAGGCGCAGCGGGCCCTGGCCGCGGCCGGCGCCGCGCTCCCCCCGCCCGAGGAGGTGATGCGGCATGATGACGCCGTCCGCGCTTGACGCGCACGTCCGCGCGATCGTCCGCTGGCACTTCGACCCCGCCACCGGCTGCCCGTACTGGCTTCGCAAGGCGACCGAGCTCGGCTTCGACCCCCTGGCCGAGGTGCAGGGGCTGGAGGACCTCGCCCGCTTCCCCGCCGTGGCGGCGGAGTGGCGGCGCATCCCGGCCTGGGAGCTGATCCCCCGGGGCTGCCGGGAGCCCTTCGACGTGTGGGAGACCGGCGGCACCACGGGACCGCCCACCCGCATCGTCGACGCGACGGAGCGCACCCGCGGCATCCGGCGGGTCGACCGCATGCTGGACGACCACGGCTTCCCCCGGGGCGACGGCCGGAAGGGCTGGCTCCACCTGGGGCCCACGGGTCCGCACCTGGTCGGCACCAACGTGGCCCGGCTGGCCCGGCTGCGGAACTTCCTCTACTTCACGGTCGACCTGGACCCCCGCTGGGTGAAGCGGCTCTACCGCGAGGGCCGGCCGGACGAGGCACGCCGCTACACGGCCCACCTGGTGGACCAGGCGCTGGCCGTGCTGGAGGGCCAGCCGGTGGAGGTGCTCTCCACCACGCCCCCCCTCCTCCAGGCGCTGTGCGAGCGCCCCGAAACCTACGCCCTGCTGGCTGCGCAGGTGAAGGGCATCATCTGGTTCGGCACCTCGCTCTCCTCCGAGGGGCTGCGGCTGCTGGAGGAGGAGCTGCTGCCCGACGCCCGCCTGGTGGGCTGGTACGGCAACACCCTGATGGGCATCGCCTGCCAGCGGCCGCGCCGGGAGGGCGACGCCCACCGCTGCGTCTTCGCCCCGCCGGGCCCGGACGCGGTGGTGCGGGTGGTCGACCCCCGGGATCCCGCCCGGCGGGTGGCGCCGGGCGAGGCCGGGCAGGTGCGCATCTCCCTGCTCACGCGCGAGCTCTTCCTGCCGTGGCACCTGGAGCGCGACCGGGCCGTGCGGGTGGACTGGGAGGGCGGCGCCCTCTGGGATCACGTGGCCGAGGTCGCCCCGCTGGACGGGGGCGGCGCCAGGGTCGAGGGGGTGTACTGAGGTGTACGAGATTCCCCTCTGGCGGGCCGGGCGCGAGCGCGCCAGCCTGGATGCCCGCCTGCTCCGGGACTACCGGGGCGCGCCGCTGGCGCGGGTGGCGTCCGCCCCGTCGCTGATGGTCCACCGGGCGGTGGCGGAGCTGCGGGCGGCGGCGGAGCCGGGAAGGGACCTCACCGCCCTCTGGGACGCCATCGCCGCGGCAGGCCGGCTGCTGGCCACCGCCGGGCTGGGCGGCTGCTCGCCCGACGAGCACGCCCGCCTGGTCACCCTGGCCACCGGTGCGCCCATCGCAGACAGCCGGCAGGCTCTCACCGAACTGGCCAGCGGCATGGTCCACGTGCGGGACGCCCTGCGCTGGCAGTCGCCGGGGGGCGGGCTGGACCCCTTCCTCACCCACCGGCTGGAGCCGGCCCCGGGCAAGTCCTGCGGCTGGGTGCCGGCCGGGCAGGTGCTTGGCTTCGTCGCCCCCTCCAACCACCCGGCGGTCCACCTGACGTGGGTGCTGGCCCTGGCGATGGGCTGGTCCGTGGCCCTCCGCCCCGGCGCCGACGACCCGTTCACCCCCTGGCGGGTGCTGCTGGCGCTCAGGGAGGCGGGCTTCCCGGCGGAGCGGGTCGCCCTCCTGCCCGGCGGGCACGACCTGGTGCCCGCGCTCGTGGAGCACTGCGACCGGACGGTCGCCTACGGCGGCCCCGCCCTGGCAGCCCTGCTGGGCCGCGACCCCAGGGTGCTCTTCAACGGTCCGGGCCGGTCCAAGGTGCTGGTGGACGCCGGCGCCGTGCGGGCGCCGACGGGGAATGGGATGGTCTCATTCCTCGTGGACTGCATCCTCCACGACGGCGGGCGCAAGTGCACCTGCGCCAGCGCCCTGCTGCTGCGGGGCGAGGCCCCCGGGCTCCTGGAGGCGGTCGCCGACCGGCTGGACCGGCTGCCGCTCCTGGACCCGCTGGACCCGGAGGCACGGGTGCCCGCCTGGAAGGATCCGGCGGCCGCCCAGCAGACCCCGGCGGAGACGGTGGAGGTCGACGGCCTCACCTTCGTGCGCCCCGCGCTGCTGCTGGGCGTCGACCCCGCGGACCCCCGCTTCGGCGTCGAGCTGCCCGCCCCGTGGGCGACGGCGGCCCAGCTGCCCGCCGGCGCCGACCCGCTGCCGCTCCTGCGGGGCTCGCTGGCGGTGACGCTGCTCACCCGCGACCGGGCACTGGCGGGGCGCTGCCTGACGGAGACCACGATCCAGAAGCTCTTCGTCGGCCCGATCCCGCCCTGGCACACCGAGCCCGGGGCGCCCCACAAGGGCCGCCTGGCCGACTTCCTCTTCACGGCGAAGGCATACCGGGAGGCGGAGATTCCATGGAACTGAACGGCAAGCGGGCCCTGGTGACCGGGGCCTCCAAGGGGCTGGGGGCCGCGGTGGCCCGGCGGCTGGCGGAGGCCGGGGCCGACGTGGCCGTCCACTACCACCGGGACCTGCCCGGCGCCGCGCAGACCGCAGAGGCGGTGCGCGCCGCCGGCCGGCGGGCGCTGCTGCTCGCCGCCGACCTCTCCCGCCCGAAGGAGGCGGAGGAGCTGGTGGCGCACGTGGCCGACGCCTGGAGCGGGCTGGACCTGCTGGTCAACAACGCCGGGGTGGCGCCGGTGCGCCCCTGGGAGCAGATCGAGGCGGCGGAGTGGACGGAGGTCCTGGCGACCAACCTGAGCGGGCCCTTCCACGTGATGCGGGCGGCCCTGCCGCTGCTCAGGGCCGGCCGGGAGCCCGCGGTCGTCAACGTGGGCTCGGTGGTCAGCTTCAACGGCGGCGCGTTCGGCCCCGCCTACGCCGCGGCGAAGGCAGGACTGGTGGGGCTCACCCGGTCGGCCGCCCGGGAGTGGGGGCCCCTGGGCATCCGGGTGAACTGCGTGGCGCCGGGTCCCATTGAGTCGCCGCTGGCCCGGGCCCTGCCGGCGCCGGCGCTGGAGGCGATGAAGGCACAGACCCCGCTCCGGCGTCTCGGCACCTTCGCGGAGGTGGCCGAGGTGGTCTGCTGGCTGCTCTCCCCCGCCGCGGCCTACGTCACGGGCCAGACGGTGGTCGTGGACGGCGGCCGGGTGATGAACTAGGCGAGCGGGTTTCCGGGATGCCTGTCGGTCGTCCCGGAAACCCGCTCGTTGACTTGACCGCGTGGACGCCGCCCTTCGGAGTCCTGGCGGAAGCGGAGCCCGAGAAGGCGGCGTCGTGTTGAACCCGGCGTCGCCTCAAGACGGAATGTTCACGCTTTACAACCGGGGGTATTAAGGCGCATAATACAGGTGGTTGGTGCACAATATTGTGCACGACTTCGTGGTGATCGGCGGGCGGACAAGCCATGCCGCGGGGATGTGAGGCGACATCGTGAACGAATCGACAGCGTCTCCCAACTACCGGCAGTCGGTGGGTGTGATGTCTGCTGCACAACTGGTTACGGGCCTCGGCGACCAGATCTACTCGGTCGCACTGCCGTGGCTGGTGTTCAACCTCGCGGAGTCGGCCTTTCAGGTCGGCGTCTTCCGCGCCATCGAGAGCTCCGCTACCGCAGTTACGGGGATCGCAGCAGGCGTGCTGGCGGACCGGCTGGGACCGCGGCGTACGCTCGCCCTGGTAGCCCTGTTGGGACCGCTGGTCCTCCTCCTGGTACCGACCGCGCAGTTCGGTCGGCGGCTCAGCTTTCCGTTGTTATGCCTTGTCGGTTTCCTTTCCCTGTCGCTCCACCGGCTCAAGTGGACCTCCTGGTACTCGTCCATTCCCCGGGTCGTTCCGAAAGCCCATCTGTCGCAGGCCAACGCAGCCCTGCAGCTCAGCCATGCCGCCGAAGCTGCAGTCGGGCCGGCGCTGGCGGGCCTCCTGATCAACGGGTTAGGCGCGATCCGATCACTGTTCGTTGACATGCTTTCATTCGGTGCGCTGTGGATCGCGCTGCCTTTCGTCCCCGCGCGACCGGCCGAGGCGCCGAGGGGCGGGGCCGTCTGGTCCGAGACCCGCGAAGGACTGCGGTTCCTGGTAGGGAACCGCACCATCTGGGCGTTTACTCTGTTTGTGGGCGCACTCAACGTCATATTGGGGAGCGTCATCATCGTTACACTCCTGAAGCTCAGGACGGAGTTCCACGCCAGTGCGGGCAGAACCGGGCTGGTACTCATCGGAGCCGGCGCAGGGGCTGTCTTCGGAAGCATCCTCTCGCCCGTGCTCGTGCGCCGGCTGCAGATGCGTGTCGTCGACATCATAGGCGTGGCTGCGCTCGCTCTGGCGGCCATGGGGATGGCCCGGTCAGACGCTGCGCTGTCCCTGAGCCTCGCTCTGGTCACGTTCAGCGTGACCGTCGGCAACATCGGCTACCACACGGTCAGGCAGACGCTGACGCCCGACCACCTCCAGGGACGGGTCACGGGGACGAGCGTCGCCCTCCATCGCTCGCTGGTGCCGCTGGGTGCCGCCCTTCTCGGATTCCTGACGGAGTGGAAGGGGGCATCATCCACCCTGATCTTCATGGGTTCCTGGGTTCTGATCGCCCTCGCGGTTTTCCGGCTGTATCTGCGCGGCAGGGCGCAGGTGGAACTCAAGCTCTAGGAACGGCCCCGTGTTCCTAGGTGGCCGGCTCCACGGGCTGCCGCAGGATGGTCTTCAGCTTCTCCGGCGCGGTCCGCCGGAAGTCGGACAGGTAGACCTCGTGGTGGCGGCCCCGGAGCCGGTACCCCTTCTCGGCGATGAAGGCATGCAGCCGCGCGATCACAGGGCCCTCCTCCGAGAACGGCCCCACGTGGAGCACCTGGGCCGCGGTGCCCTCAGCGAACCGCTCGAAGCGCACATCGCGGATTCGGGGGTTCTTCTTCTTCTCCGCCGCCTGGGCGCGGGCGACGGAGACCTTCTCTTCGGTCAGCCCGTCCGGCATGCGGATGAGCAGCTGCCACTGCCACTGCTCCCGGGGCGTCCGGGCGAACTCCTCCGGCCGGTCGACCCACCATAGGCCCTCGAGGGGCGGCACCTTGAAGTCTCTCCCCTCTCCCTTCAGCTGGAACTTCAGGGTGTAGGCCAGGCCGTAGAGCGCTTCGACGGCCTGCTGGAACGCAGGGCCCTCCGGCGCGCCGGAACCGGTCAGGGTGAGGCACCAAGTCTCCGGGACTTCGACGATCTCGGGCTCCCTCCTGGCGCTGTAGAGCACCTTCTCGGGGCTGACGGGCTGGGCCATGGCGGGGTCCTCCTCCCGGGCATACTGGGATTCGAATGCGGCGAGCCACTCCAGTTCGGCGGCGATGAGCGCGAGCGAGCGGTCGAACATGGCGGTCACGAAGAAGGGGGCGCCCGGGCCGGCCCCGGACCGGCGGGCCTCCAGGTCCCGCCGCTTCCCCTCCAGCGCCGCCCGGTAGCGGGCGAGCGCCTCCCGGACCTCGTCCGGCGAGAGCACGGGCAGGTTGGCCAGGCCCAGCAGGAACGGGGAGTTCCCCGACTGCGGCACCGACAGCGCCGCCAGCGTGGCGGCCCGGAGGGCGGCGTGCCCCGCCGCCGTGGCCCGGTAGGTGACCCTGGCCGGCCCCCGGCTGCCCGTGTCGGCACCGGTCCGCTTCACGAGCCCGCGCGCCTCCAACTTCTTCAGCACGTAGTAGATCGAGGAGAAACCGACCTCGGTCCACTCCCGCATGCCGCGCTCCTCGATGACGGCCTCGATCTCGTAGCCGTGGCGCGGCTGCTCGGCCACGAGGGAGAGAATCGCAACCTCAGCATTGGTCACGGGCGCCACCTCTATTCTAGTGCTAGAATAGAGGTGGCGCCGAAGTCTGTCAACCTCTCCGTGCGGCAGGGTGGAGTGCGCGTTTGCTCCCGGACGAGCCTGTGCGGGTCGGGAGGCGCACCGCGATTCAGGATGGTCCTGCCAGGGCAGGTTATTCAGGCGGCGATCAGGAATGTAGGAGTGTGGCCGTTGTCGCCAACGCCAGCGAACGGGGTGGAAGACGATGAGCGAACGGTTCGTCCCACGCGTCGGAGGGGTCATGAGCGCCGACATCGCGGTTCCCGAACACGAGAAGGAAATGCGCTTCTACAGCCGCGTGCTCAGCACGGGCGAGCGCCCGCTCTGGCGCGCCGAGGATCTCATGAACAACCTGGGCCTGCCCATCATCGGACTGGGCCGGCGCGCCCCTGAGTACGAGAGCCTCCCGCTCCAGTGGATGCCGCACATCCAGGTGGCCGACGTGGGGTCCAGCGTGGCGCGTGCGGCCGAGCTGGGCGGCAAGGTGCTGATGCACATGAAGGACGACAGCGGCCGCAGCCAGTGGGGGGTCGTGCTCGACCCGAACGGGGCGGCCTTCGGGCTCATCCCGGTGATCCCGGCCGAGGCGGTGCCCCCCGCCGCCGACGAGGACGGTCCCGTGGGCTGCATCGCCTGGCTCGACCTGACGGTTCCCAACGCAGATGCCACCCGTGACTTCTACAAAGAAGTCGTCGGCTGGTCGGTGCAGGAGATCCTGATGAAGGACGGAGACGAGCCCTACGCCGACTACGCGATGCTGGGCAGCGACGGGAAGGGGGCGGCCGGCATCTGCCACGCCCGCGGCGCGAACGCTGACCTGCCGCCCGTCTGGATGCTCTACCTCCCGGTGGGCGACTTCGAGGAGAGCCTCCGCCGCATCGAGGAGGAGGGCGGCAAGGTCGTGAAGGCCGTGCGCGGCGAGTTCACCTACGCCGTGATTCAGGATCCCGTGGGCGTCTACCTGGCGCTGGTGCCGGGATAGGCGGCAGTCTGGAACATAGCACGAAGGGGCTGTCCCAAAAGTCATCGAGGATGACTTAGGGACAGCCCCCTTTTCTTTTTGTCTAAATACAAAAGAAGCCGCCCTTCTGTTACAATGGAA